>JAYWHB010000770.1:0-5756 GCA_043777915.1 Deinococcales bacterium | reverse complement strand
TATGGAGATTGCTTGTGGTTTGCATAACCTTCGCTGTGCTTTTCGCAAACGGGCTTTGCGGAAATCGAGCTAGTTTCTTATTTCCGATAACGTCTACTTAATAATAGAGCGAGAGAAAATTCAATTCCAAGCTCTAGCAGAAGAAAAAAGGAAAGAGTTTGAAATTACACTAGAAAAATCAAAAAATGAATATGAAAGAATAAAAAAATCAGTTGATATGTATAATGAATATGTTAAGCAAATATTGCAAATGGGTCTCGAGTATCAAAAAATAGAATTACAAAATCTTTCTAATCACTTAATAGATTTAAAAAAATTATTTCAAGAAATTGAAAATTCACTTGAATTGCTTAAAAAATTAAACACAACTAATTTCCAAAATCAAATTGATAAAATATTTAAATTCTATGGACTAAAAACCAAATACTCTGAATTTATTAGAGATCCAAGTAATTCAAGATACACTGATTACTATGTTAAAATAAATAAGGAATTTGAATCTAATCTAAAATTATTAGAAACCTTGTTAGAAAAAACATTGAATGACATTACTACTAATTCGTTTGATGATTTAAATAATCAAATAAATCAAGGTGAAAATTTAATTGCTCATTTAGATTCAGAGTTAGCAAATTTTTTAGCACAACCCTTTGCCCCTGTCAATATGCCTGAATTTGTGTTAAAGGCGCATAGGTTGGAGCTTCCTAAACCATGAATCCCAATCCCGACTACCGCGACGAAGCCTTATCCGAAACCGACACCATCAATAAACTGATTAACCCCAGCATTTATGCAAGGGGTTGGACAGAAGACCATCTTCGCCGTGAGGTCACGGCTGGTGCTATCGAACACGCCAAAAAAGGCGCTCGACGTAGGCAAGGGCGGGCGGATTTGTTGCTTCGGGTGGTGGTTAATTCCAGTACCCAACCGGTGGCGGTGGCGGTTCTCGAGGCTAAAAAGAATACCTTGCCGCCCACGCATGGACTTGAGCAAGTCAAACTTTATGGGCAGTCCGAACGCTTACAAGTGCCGTTTGTGTTCAGTACCAACGGGTATATGTTTGTGGAATATGATTCCAGCACAAGACAGACTTCTAGCCCTAAACCAATGTCCGAATTCCCCACACCCCAAGAACTCAGGGCGCGGTACGAACAGATTATGGGCTTCTCGCTCGAGTCCGAAGCGGCTAAACCCTTATTGGTCAAATACCATAACGGCGAAGGCTCGAGGCGTTACTACCAAGACGCGGCTATTCGGGCTGCTTTAGAAAAAATTGCTCGTTCTCAGACCCAAAACACTGCCCCTCGTGCTTTACTGACTTTAGCCACAGGTGCAGGAAAAACCTTTATTGCTTCGCATTTGCTGCGCCGCATTGCTGACGCTGGGCAACTCAAACGCGCTTTGTTTGTCTGTGACCGCGATGAACTCCGCGCTCAGGCACTTGGGGCTTTGAACGGGGTGTTTGGCAGCAATGCCGCCGAGGTCAAACGCCGACCAGATGGCAGCAACGCCGCCGCCAATGCCCGTATTCATGTGGCGACCTATCAGACTTTGGATGTTGCCTCCGACGATGACAACGCCAATTTCTTAACCGAATTCTACCCGCCAGATTACTTCTCGCACATCATCATAGACGAATGCCACCGCAGTGCATGGGGCAAGTGGTCAGAGGTCTTACGTCGCAATCCTAACGCGGTACAAGTTGGTTTAACCGCCACACCACGCCAAATTAAAGTCAGTCAAACCACCCCAGAGAGCCAGCGTGACGAAGCCCTAACCCGCGATAACATCAAGCACTTTGGCGAACCCGTCTACAGTTACGACCTTGCCCAAGGCATAGAAGATGGTTATTTGGCAGCTTGCGAAGTGGTGCGCGATGTGGTCAGCCTCGACCAGACAGGCATCACCCTAGAAGAAATCCTGACCCGCAAACCCACCAACAGCATTACTGGTGCGCCAATGACCGCCGAGGAATTGCGTGAACTCTACGAATCCACCAGTTACGAAGACCAAATTTTACTACCAGACCGCGTTTACGCGATGTGCAAAGATTTATTTGCCCACCTCTTAAAAACAGGTGGGGTACACCAAAAAACCATTGTCTTTTGTGTGCGTGACTCTCACGCCGATGCTGTGGCGGTCGAACTGAACAACCTTTATGCCAAGTGGTGCGGGGATAACCAACAAGCCCCACTCGAGCATTACGCCTTCAAATGCACCGCCGCAAGCAACGGAGCGGATTACCTTGCCGATTTACGCGGTTCAGGACGCAGCCATTTTATTGCCACCACCGTGGATTTACTCAGCACAGGGGTGGATGTACCAAGGCTCGAGAACATCGTGTTTTTCAGGTACATCAAAAGCCCAATCAGTTTTTATCAAATGGTCGGGCGTGGTACACGCATCAATGAAGCCACAGGCAAGCTCAGTTTCAAGGTCTTTGATTACACCAACGCCTCACGGCTCTTTGGGCAGGAGTTCATCACCCAATTTACCATCCAAACCAAATCCGAAGCACCAGAACACAGCGAATCCACCGCGCCAAGTTCACCCACTGCCCAGGGTGTAGCAGTGGTGCATGGCTTTACAGTCAACATTACCAATGTTGGGCGCTTTGTGGTCACCAGCCAAAACGGTGCAGAAGCCCTTGTGTCGCTCGAGGAGTACCGCCAAGCACTGGCAGCCGCACTGGTGAACAGTTTACCGACCCTAAACGAATTTCGCCGCACTTGGGTACATCCAGACGAACGCCGCAGTTTGCTGGATTTACTGGTAAACAAAGGCTACTCGCCGCAAGTGGTTAGAATTCTCGAGGACATGCACGACTACGACCTATTCGATGTCCTTGCAGAACTGGGGTACGGCATGAATCCACTCAGGCGCGAGCAACGCGCCTTTTTATTCGATTACAAGCACACCACATGGTTAGAAAGTCTGCCACGCAACACCCGCCAAACCATCAAAGCCTTAGTGCAGCAATTCGCCAGCAGTGGCACAGAAGGACTCGAGAAACCCGAAGTTTTCGATATGCCAGAAGTGCAAAAAGCAGGCGGGGTGAATGCCCTAAAAGAAGCGGGCAAGCCCTTTGAATTGTTGCGTGAAACCAAAGAAAGGGTGTTTACCGCATGAGCCAAGGGACAGAAAAAAGAGTGCTGCCCGAAGGGTGGCGCTGGGTGCGGTTGGGGGATGTTACTAAAGCAATACGCGGTGTGACATTCTCGAGTGGTGACGGTCAGTATCAAAGTTTTGAAGGTTCAATATCTTGCATAACCACGAGTGCAGTTCAAACAGAAATAGAATGGACTACAAGGCGATTTATCCCGAGTAATTTGGTATCAGATAAACAAATAATTTTACCAAATGACATTCTAGTTTCAACAGCCAATAGTAAAAATCTTGTGGGAAAATCTGCATTAGCGCGAGAAGTTCCGTTTGGCTGTACATTCGGAGCATTTGTAACTTTGCTTCGAGTAGATGAAGAAAATGACTCTCGTTTTGTTTTCCAAGCAATGCGAACCTCTGAATTTTTGGCACTTTGTTTTGAAAAGTCTACTCAAACTACGGGTATTTCAAATTTACGAGTTGACGAATTATTGAACTTCCAAATCCCCCTCCCGCCCCTCGAGACTCAGCAGCGTATTGCAGATTTGCTCGAGCAGCAGCTACAAGCAGTAGAGCAAGCTCGAGCCGCCGCTAAAGCCCAACTCGAGGCGGTGCGGAAGTTGGGCGGGGCTTATTTGAGGCGGGTGTTTAGTGGTTTAGAAGCCCAAAAATGGGATGTTGTACCACTAAGTCAAGTAAGCGAAATTGTTTCGGGAATCACGCTCGGAAGAAAAACGAATGATTTAACCACTCGAGAAGTGTCATATTTGCGAGTGGCAAATGTAAAAGATGGATTTCTCGATTTAAGCGATGTTTCAAAGGTCTCCGCAACGCAAACCGAAATTGCAAAACTTACGCTTCGTCATGGCGATTTGCTACTTACCGAGGGTGGTGACCCAGACAAATTGGGACGGGGTACTTTTTGGCAAGAACAGATTCCAGAATGTTTACATCAAAATCATATCTTTCGTGTTCGTTTTGATTTAAGCCTCTTTTCTCCTGCTTTTTTGGCTGCACAGTTTGGCTCGAGCTACGGAAAAAAGCATTTTTTAGCTCATGCAAAACAGACTACAGGTATTGCCAGTATTAACAAGCAAGTTTTAAGCAATTTCCCACTTTTGATTCCACCCCTCGAGACTCAACAACGCATTGCCAGCCAACTTAATCACCGACTCCAAAACGTCGAAAAAGTCATGCAGCGCTTAACGGCTCAACTCGAGGGCATCGAGGCACTGCCAGCCGCTTTGCTTCGGGCGGCTTTTAGTGGGCAAGCGGTGGCGGCTCAGGGCTTGCCTGTGGCTCGTCGCGGCGTTGTTGCTGCGCCAGCTTTTTCATGGCGGATGGCTCGAGCGGTCTGTTACCTGGTGCGGCGTGGTGTGCCTGGTCGGGTGCGGCATCAAAAATACTTGTATCTTGCCCAAACCCATTTGGGTATTGCGCTTGGTGGCAAATTCGAGCGCAAGCAGTTTGGTCCTTTGGATGAATCGGTCTACCGCATTTATGACCGTGCAGCTTCGGATGGTTGGTTCTCGAGTCAGCGGCTCAGTGGCGAAGAAGTCTTTACGGTGGGCGAAAACATCACCCCAATGCTGGAGGAAGCCCGTGCAGAGTTTGGCTCGAGTTTAGAAATCATTGACTCATTAACTCAATTACTCAATAACTTAAAAACCAAAGAACTCGAGGCGGTGACCACACTTTACGCTGTCTGGAATGATTTTTTACTCGAGGGAGTTAAAGACCCAGCCAAAGAAGAAATCGTATTGGAAGCCCAAAACAACTGGCATCCAGACAAGCACCTCCCCGCAGCAGATAAGCTGCTCGAGTGGCTAGAATGGATGAAAGAAAATGACCTTGTGCCGCGTGGTATTGGGGAAAGTACCAAAGATAATCGATAGGAGACCCATGTCTAATGAGCCAACTAAAGATGTAATTGGAGAGATAACAAGTCTTTCAGAATGCGAACTCTTTATTTTCTCAAATTTTAATTTAGAAGATCCAACAAAAAAAGAACAATGCTCTCTATTCAAAGAAGTAAAATTGTACGAGGGTGACCCCCCTCCAGAATTAGAGTTTGACATTAAGAGAACAACTGAACGTGCAGTCCAACATATTGATGAAATTGCAAAGTTAATAAACGAGCAAAAAAACAATAAAAGTAATTTTGAAGAAGATAATCCAGAACTCAAGACCAAATGGGTATGGATAAATGTAAATATTGCTGATGAATCTCAGCAGAAAGAGGTTATTAAAAAAATTTCTTCAGCTTTTGGTTTTGAAGGCGCTGATAGAGTTAGAAGTGCTGCCGCTGCCGATAGATTTACGCAGCAACCTATATCTGTTGTTTTAAATACTTGGGATTTTTTTCAAGTTACATTATATCCATATCAATCTGAACCAGAATCAGAAGCGGATTTGAAAAATCCAAAAAGCAAAAATTTTTGGAAAAACTGGGGGCGGTTTGCTTATCTCGAAGCAAATGACGATTTTTGTTTGCATATACTTTTAAGTGACTTTGTGATTTTTACAATTACCAAAAAATTTCTTAAATTAAAGTATTGGTCGTCCTATGGAATGATTCCGCATGGGTCAAAAAACTAGGTAGAAACGGCGACAATTCCGTCTGTGAAAACAAAAAAAAGATTCACCGTCTCCGT
>JAYWHB010000769.1:0-5765 GCA_043777915.1 Deinococcales bacterium | reverse complement strand
CCCATTATCGCTGGTAATCTGGCATAAATTTCTCGAGACCGCCAGCGCACCCTTGCGACAGGGCGGTCTCTTAATGTGAATTCTATTCGGGCTGACATTCAGCCTACATAAATAGGTGCAGAATCTCGGGTGTTTGTCTCGAGCTTTGATAGTCAGGAGGTGAGTCCCGTGAATCAAATGGAAATAGTAACCAAAGCCACGCCACAAAAGCGTATTTCTGGTTGCCTACTTGCCTTACGGCATCCTCCTATTTCGATTTTCGGTTTTAAGCCTTTCTACAGCCAGTAGCTGTTTCTTAAAAGCTCACTAGGAGCAATTGTATATGTTCAAAGACCTTGATCTTAAAAATTACCTCAACACCACCCGTAACATTGGCATCGCAGCGCACATTGACGCTGGTAAAACCACCACCACCGAACGCATCTTGTATTACACTGGGCGCGTTCATAAAATCGGTGAGGTTCACGAAGGCGCAGCCACGATGGACTGGATGGAGCAAGAACGCGAACGTGGTATCACCATCACTGCCGCCGCTACCACCGCCGAATGGACACATGCACAGTACGGTATTCCGTTTGTAGTCAACATCATTGATACCCCCGGTCACGTGGATTTCACCATCGAAGTCGAACGCAGTATGCGTGTTTTAGATGGCGCAGTCGCCGTTTTTGACTCGAGCCAAGGTGTCGAACCACAATCCGAAACCGTTTGGCGGCAAGCCGACCGTTACCGTGTGCCACGCATTGCGTTTAGCAATAAAATGGACAAAACTGGTGCGGACTTTAATTTGGTGATCAACGACATCAAAGAACGCCTTGGTGCAAAACCAGCCCCGATTCAATTGCCAATGGGTGCAGAAGATAAATTTGTCGGCATCATTGATTTGGTGCGGATGCGGGCGCATTTTTTCCACAACGACCTTGGTACAGACATCGAAGAAACCGAAATTCCAGCCGATTGGCTCGAGCGGGCAACCGCTGCCCGTGCTGAACTGGTCGAAGTAGCAGCCGATGCCGACGAGAACGTGATGATGAAGTTTCTCGAGGGCGAAGAAGTAAACGAAATGGAACTCAAGTCCGCGCTTCGGGTCGGAACAATCAGCATGATTATGTTCCCTGTGCTTTGTGGTAGTGCCTTAAAGAATAAGGGTGTTCAATTGATGCTTGACGCAGTAATTGATTACTTGCCAAGTCCATTAGACGTTCCGCCAATTAAAGGCACAGACGAAGAAGGCAACGAAATTGAATTCCCATCTGATCCAAAGGGTTCTTTGGCTGGACTGGCATTTAAGATTATGACCGACCCTTACGTTGGTCGTTTGACCTTTGTACGTGTGTACTCGGGAACATTGGTCAGTGGCAGTTATGTGTATAACTCGAGCAAAGGCAAAAAGGAACGGGTTGGGCGCTTGTTAAAAATGCACGCCAATCACCGTGAAGAAATTGCCGAGCTTCGGGCTGGTGACATCGGCGCGGTTGTCGGTGTTAAAGACGCTTCCACGGGCGACACGATCATTGGCGACAACGACAACGTTGTGATGCTCGAGCGTATCGAAATTCCAGACCCAGTGATTAGCCTCTCGGTAGAACCAAAAACCAAAGCCGACCAAGACCGCATGGGGGCTGGACTTGCGAAACTTGCCGAAGAAGACCCAACCTTCCGCGTTGAAACCAACCAAGAGAGCGGTCAAACGATTATTAGCGGCATGGGCGAACTTCACCTCGAGATTCTGGTAGATCGTTTGCGCCGTGAATTTAAGGTCGAAAGCAATGTAGGCGCTCCACAAGTCGCTTACCGTGAAACAATCACCAAACGCGTAGACTGCGAAGGCAAGTTTGTGCGTCAATCTGGTGGTCGTGGACAATTCGGACACGTCAAAATCACCGCCGAACCACTCGGACGCGGCGAAGGCTTCCAATTCGAGAACGCCGTGGTGGGCGGCGAAGTTCCACGCGAATTTGTTGGACCTGCCCAAAAAGGTATGGAAGAAAGTCTGACCTCGGGTCCGCTGATTGGTTTCCCAATTGTGGATTTGAAAGTCACGATGACCGGCGGCAGTTACCACGACGTTGACTCTTCGGAAATGGCGTTCAAAATTGCGGGTAGCATGGCACTTAAAGAAGCTGTGCAAAAGGGCGCACCAGCCATTCTCGAGCCAATTATGCGGGTCGAAGTGGTTGTGCCAGAAGAATACATGGGCAGCATCATCGGCGACTTGAACGGTCGTCGTGGACAAATCCAAGGTATGGACGAACGCGGCAATGCCCGCTTGGTCAAAGCCCACGTACCGCTTTCGGAAATGTTCGGTTACGCCACCGATATGCGCTCGATGACCCAAGGACGCGCCAGTTACAGTATGTTCTTTGACCATTACAGCGAAGTTCCACGTTCGATTATGGAAACACTGATTAAGAATAAGTAAGTAAAGCAACCAAAAACGCCTTTGAGAATTCTCAAAGGCGTTTTTGGTACACTGCCCCTTGACGGAATGTAACGTGTCTGTTACTATCCTCGAGCGCTCGGGGGTGTAGCTCAGAGGGAG
Source organism: Deinococcales bacterium (assembly GCA_043777915.1). Classification (GTDB taxonomy): domain Bacteria; phylum Deinococcota; class Deinococci; order Deinococcales; family JAAFIG01; genus JAAFIG01. The sequence goes on along the minus strand of JAYWHB010000769.1, from coordinate 3,223 downwards.
AGCGCCTGCTTTGCAAGCAGGATGTCGTGGGTTCGAATCCCTCCACCTCCACCAGAGACGAAAACGGCAACCAGAATTGGTTGCCGTTTTTCATTTAAGATACGGTCTACTTTTATGTCTTTTGTTCTCGAGCCGTTCTATCCGCATACACCAGCCTTTTTTGAGGTGGTCAGTGTCTATCAGTGTGTGTGGGGTGGCAATGTCGAACCAATGGCTGCAAGTATCGAATTTTTCTTGCGCCAAACAAGTTTCCCGCAGTGGCGTGGTTTCTTGGCTCGAGATGAATTTGGGAAGGTGCAAGGTTTTGCCTTTGGTTCGGTGGTCGAAGCAGGGCAGTGGTGGCATGATCGCTTGCTTGGCTTGGTGAATCTTTCGCAGACATGGTGCTTGGTCGAACTTGGAGTTCTCAAAGCGGCAAGGCAGCAAGGCATAGCTCAAGCGCTGCACGGCGCGCTTCTAAAAACGGTGACAGCACCAAAAATCGCACTGAGTACCCAAGTCAATAACACGGCTGCCCTCGAGTTTTATCGTAAAAATGGCTATCGGACTTTACTTGATTCGGTTGTTTTTACGCCCGGACTTGTGCCGTACACGATTCTAGGTAAAGAATTACCTCGAGCCTCAGCCCATGAACAAGAAACCAGTTTGACATGGGTCACTCATACCAGTTCCTCACATGGGCAACAAACCAGTTCAGCCCATGGACAACGGACTCGAGCCGGCGGTTTTATTCTCCGACATACCCCACATTTAGAAGTTCTACTGATGCAGCGCCATAAACCAAATCGTGGGACTTATTTTGTGATTCCTGGTGGGAGTACCGAAGCCAATGAAACACTCGAGCAGAGCGCTATTCGAGAATTGCTCGAGGAAACCAGTTTGAAATTTAGCTTAAAACAAAAGCTCTATCAGTCTTATAATCCTAATAGTCAGCGTATGGCACATTATTTTCTGGCAGAGTACATCGGTGGAGAAGCCAAACTTAGCTTTAATGCCCCTGAACTGCTCGTGAAACAAACCGTAACTAATTTGTATGTTCCAAGGTGGGTTAAACTTGAATTGCTTGGTACATTGCCATTATTTCCTTCGGTCATTCGGCAACGTCTCGAGTATGATTTACGTGACCCACCTGTGCAAGCCCTGCAACTCGAGGAGTACGATTAAAAAAGAAACTTGCTGTTTTTTACTTTGATGCTTAAAATCTCTTTATCCAAAAAAGGAGTTCTATAATGTCTGAAACAATCACCACTCGGCTCGAGAACAACGTTTTTTATTTGGCAATGAACCGCCCTGAATCCCTCAATGCCGCCAACGAAGAAATGCTTTCGGCAATGGCGCAAGCCTTAACGCTTGCCGAACGCGATGAAAATGTGCGTTGTATTGTGGTTACGGGCAACGGGCGTGGTTTTTGCAGTGGGGCAGACCTAAAAGCTGGGATTCGTGGCAGCTTAAAAGAGCATTTAGACAGAACCTTTAGACCCGTCGTCTCGAGAATGCGTTCAATTGCTAAGCCAGTGGTCACGGCAGTCAATGGCATGGCGGCAGGGGCTGGAGCGAGTATCGCTTTGGCTGGGGATGTTCGGGTCTTTGCCGAAAGCGCCGTGTTTGTTGAGGCGTTTAGTGGGATTGCCCTAATTCCAGATGCGGGCAGCACATGGTTTTTACCGCGTTTGGTGGGCTATAACCGTGCTTTTGACCTGATGATCAATGCCGAAAAAGTCAAAGCCGAAGATGCCTACGCCATGGGGTTGTGCGAAAGGGTTTACCCAGATGCAGACTTTATGGCTCGAGTCACCGAACTGGCGGAAAAACTGGCGGCGGGTCCAACTTTAACCATTGGGCTGACCAAACGGGCGCTCAATAAAGCCATGACCAGCACTTTTGAAGAAGCCCTCGAGTACGAAGGGCAACTGCAAGACATTGCGGGTGTCAGCCATGATTTTAAGGAAGGCGTGACGGCATTTTTAGAAAAGCGTCCAGCTAAATTTATTGGTAAGTAAGAGGTGATTCCGATTTGCCCTAGGGAAGCGCATGGGTTTTGTGTACAGTTATTGCTTGCATGCTCGAGAGAACTCGAGTGGTGTTTATAGGAGTTTTATGCCGAGAAAGAAAAAAGAAGTAAACGATGGTATCGAAGAGAACTTAACCCCAGATGAAACTGATTTAGAGGACGACACCCTGTCCTTGACTGAAGATGAAGATTTGTCCTTGACCGATGATGATACCGAAGAAGAGTATGAATTGGCAACCGATGCCGACCTCAACGATATGGATGAAGAAGTGGTTAGTGGTATCGAATTGCAATTGGGTATTTTAACCGCTCGAATCGAAGAACTGACCACAATTGTGCGTAAATTAGAAAAGAAACTCGAGAAAGCCGCCATTGGCGACAGCCCAGCCCCGAAGCGCGAAGCTGGTTTTGGACGCGAAGGTGGATTTAAACCCCGCGAAGGTGGCAGCTTTGGTGGTGGAAGCCGTGATGGTGGCTTCAAGCCCCGCGAAGGTGGATTCCGTCCTCGTGATGGTGGCGGAAGCCGTGATGGTGGATTCCGTCCTCGTGATGATTCGCGCCCTCCGCGTGAAGGTGGCTTTAAGCCCCGCGAAGGTGGCGGCTTTGGTGGTGGAAGCCGTGATGGTGGCTTTAAGCCCCGTGAAGGTGGATTCCGTCCAGACTCCCGTGGCGGCGGCGATTCTCGCGGTGGTGGCTTTGCACCTCGTGAAGGTGGATTCCGTCCTCGAGATGGTGGCAGCAGCGCTCCCCGAGAAGGTGGATTCAGACCCCGTGATGATTCCCGCCCTCCGCGTGAAGGTGGCGGCTTTGGACGTGGTTTTGGTGGCAGCAGCGCTCCCCGAGAAGGTGGATTCAGACCCCGTGAGGATTCGCGCCCAGCCCGTGATGACTCGCGTGGCTCGAGCAGTCCAAGTGGTTTTGGCGGTAAACGCCGCGACCACGGTTTTTCCAAGCGCCGCGAAGATTAAATTTATTAGTTTGGCTAATTCCAACTCGAGTCTCGAGTTGGAATTTTTTTGTGGGTTTGACTCGAGTAGTCTGAATCTTTTGGGCTAACAAGCACAGGTATTTTCTCGAATTTGTTATTCCTATTTGAGTTTTCATTAAAATATTGTAACTACTCAGGGGTCTGTCGGGTATAATGGACTCTATCGAAAAGCCTGTTGGCAAACCCAGTTATGAAGAACTCGAGAAAATGCTTCTACAAGCACT
>JAYWHB010000768.1:0-2084 GCA_043777915.1 Deinococcales bacterium | reverse complement strand
ACGGCGCGAATCGCTTGCGTCCACAAGCAACCACACCACGCTTACCAGCTTGGTCAGCAAGGACGACTCTTCCACTTGCAGGTGGTACAGACTTTGGTCTTGTACCAGCCAATAGAAAGATTAGGTACACCGCTTGTGTTTTTGTAATTGGTAAAGAGTTATGTGGTAATGAGATTAAAACATTACAACGAGGTACAACCACCGCATTTGATATTCTGATGCTGCCCGTTCAAACAGAAGCAGTAACTCTGCCACTGGACATTACACGCAGTCTGACAGGAGCCAAAAAACGATTTACTTTTGATGTCACCATTGCAACACAATTATTTTTTAACCTCGAGTCGAGTGTTGGTTCGACCTTAAATGCCACAGTGGATTTATTGCAAGGAAATGACAAAGTTTTCTCAGGCAACATTGCATCATCAGCTTTAACTTTTAATGCAGAGGTCATCGCTGGAAAGTACACACTCGAGGTAGCACCTTTGGCAGGTTCAACAGGTAATTTACGAATTCAGATTCAACCAATTGTTAATGAAAGCGTCACCTTACCGTTTGATGCAACCCGCAATGTAGCAAAAACCCAACGATTTGAATTTGATTCTGCTACCAGTCCAAATGGTGTTTCAGTGCTTCTCGAGCGCGGTGCTGGTTCTAACTTTAGCGGCACGACTTCATTGTTTAACCCAAGTGGCACGGTCATGGCTTCAGGCGCAATTGGTGCAACTGCACTAAGTTTTGATCTGCCATTAACCACTACCAGTAAGCACGTTCTCGAGGTTAAACCCGCGCTTGGCTCGAGTGGTGATGTGCGAATCAAAATACTTAGAAAAGACATTGCGCCCAGCACCATTGCTTTTGACACAGATTTAGATGTTCCCCAAGTTGCTAATCGAGTAGATAACTACACTTTTAATGCCACAGCAGGGCAGCAAGTCAGTCTCGGTTTTGCATGGTCTCAAGGGGCTGGTTTTAGCAGCGACTACCCTGGTTTACGCAAGCTCAATGCTGCAAACGGAATTGCTCCCAATAATGGTATTTACACCTTGCAAACGGCTGGCGTATATCAAATCACAGTTACAAACTATGCAAACGCCACAGGAACATATCGGTTGCGTTTGAACACCGTTCAAGGTTTAATTACTCTGAATACACTTGACCCACTGACCGAAATTACAACGTCGCTGAACCTGGGCGAAGTCAGGCGCTATGTTTTTAACCCACCACTCACTTTAGGCGAGATTGTTGCATTGCGCCTAGAAACTGCTTCAATCAACGCCTCAACCAGCGCTTATATTCGTGGGTTTCCACAGTCTGGATTGGTGGGTAACAACCCAGTGTCCATAGAACCAAACAAAGCTCCACAAAGCAAACTGAGTGAGTTTACCTTTATTCCAATCAGCACCGATACTTACTGGTTGTATCTGGATGGAAATGGTTCTCAGAGTTTCAATACAATCGGACAAATCGGCGGGCAGTTCACACTGGGTATTTTCAGACCATCAGCCCAAGCCTTGGCATTGGACTCGAGTGCATCGGGCAGCATCAACCCAAATACTTTGCTGACACATCGCGTCAATGTTCCTGTGGCTGGTTCGTACTTGTTTCGGGCAGTCATCGCGGCTCAAAACACGGTTACGGCAGACATCTGGAATTCGGATTTACCAAGAATTGTGGGCAATCAGTACCTGGTGAATAAAGGAGAATTTGGCACACCGCTCAGTTTCAGTGGTGCAGAGATAAAAGGCGGCTTGAAGATTGGCAATCATACAATCACGATTCATAACAAACGGATTGACAACAACAATCCAATCAACACGCCGACCAATTATAGTGTCTCGCTCGTCACGCTCGAGAATCCAACCGATGTAGTGCTTGGAGCGCCAGCCGTGAGTGGTGTGATAGACGTGGCTGGAGAACGCGATTACTACCGTTTTAACGCCACTGTCGGACAGGCGTTTACGATTACGGCAACCAGTCCAGCCTTCACTGGCACAATTCGGATTCATAAGCTCAGTGCTACCAAGGATTTTACGACTTTCGAGACCTTCAATATTTTTGGTGGAAATCCCGCTAAAGCGCTTGGT
>JAYWHB010000767.1:0-5773 GCA_043777915.1 Deinococcales bacterium | reverse complement strand
AGGCTTTGAATGACGCAGGGGCAGTCTTTGTTTTACGGATTCCTAAATAAGTTAAAGAGGTTGTATGTGATTTAATTCACGATTATATTGTTTTTGTGAATTATTTATTGAAAATTACTCAATCTTTATTCAGGTTTGCCTAAATTACCCTTTAGCTTGACGTGTTCTGATTCAGAAGTTCCACAAGTTAGACCAGAAACACGGAGAATATATGAACTTAAAATCGTTGAACCGTCGTCAAGTTTTAATGGGTGCTGCTCTACTCGGGGCTGGCGCAGTGGCTACTCCAAACCTTGGATTTGCCCAAAATCTAAAACAAGACATTGATGTTGATGTCTTAAATTTTGCGCTAAATCTCGAGTACCTCGAAGCCGAGTTTTACCTCGCCGCCGTAGGACGCAGACCAAGCTATGAAGTTTCTGGCGGCGGAGTTGTACCAGGGGAAGTAATTGGCGGACAAACAGTAAAATTCTCGAATACTACCGCAGGTCGGGCTGCCCGCGATTATGCCGAAGAAATTGCCACCGACGAAGAAAATCATGTCATATTTTTACGCAAAGCCCTCGGCGATAAAGCTGTGGCTCGCCCAACCATAGACATCGGATCGGCATTTACGGCGGCGGCTGCCGCAGCCAGTAAAAATGGGATTAAAAACTTTAGTCCTTATGCAAACGAACTCTTTTTCTTACATGGCGCATTTATCTTTGAAGATGTTGGTGTGACTGCTTATAAAGGTGCTGCCGCCCTAATTACCAACCCAGCTTACCTCGAAGCTGCGGCTGGTATTCTGGCAGTCGAAGCCTATCACGCTGGTATCGTCCGCACGCTTTTGTACCAACAACGCAATACCAAAGTCGCTGTCGGTTATACGGTCGAACAAGTTGTTGAAGCGATTTCATTTTTGCGCGATTCGGTAGATGGCGCAACTGTGATTGACCAAGGCATCACCAAAAAAAGCAAAGCCAATCTTGTCCCAACCGATGACAACAGCATTGCTTTTAGCCGAACCACTGAACAAGTCTTAAACATCGTCTACCTTGGTGGAAATGGTAAAGGCGGCTTTTTTCCAAATGGTTTGAACGGCAAAATTAAGTAGGTCTCGAGACACACTAAAATTTAAGAAACGCCGCAAGGCGTTTCACTTTTTTAGAGGTGTTACATAACCCTAACTTTTGGGCTGTTTTGAATGCCGAAATGACTCATGGGTACTGTTGTGAAATTTGTGATTATATTCACGATTATAACTTGTTTGTGAAATAGTTATTTCAGCTTATTGAATCAGCCGTTGGCATTTTTGTTTCACAGTATTCACACGCATTCCACGTGTATACCTGTCCTATCTGAACATCACCAGTTATCAGGTGAAACAGTCTTCAAGGAGCGCTATGAAAAAAACATTTGCTGGTCTTTTCCTCTTAAGTCTTGGGTTACTGTCCTGTACCCCGACTATTATTCCCGACACCAGTCTTCGCTTTGTCAATTCCGTCAATGATTCGGGTGGCTTAAAGGTTTTCTTAAAGGGTGAACGGGAAAATGTCGGCTCACTACTTGCCTATAAACAGGCACTTCCGTCTCTTAACAGCTATAAAATTCTCAAAGAAGGAACGCTGACCTACAGCCTCTGCCCAGATAATTCACAAGACTGCCCTATTGCAGTCAAAGACAAGACGGTTGCCCTTGTTGGACTCGAGAAAAAGTCAATTTATTTAGTCGGTACGGCTTCACCAAATGACGATGTTGGCACAGATGCTCGTCCTTTAGAGGTCGTTGTTGTAAAAGACGAAGCGGCTACCCCGATAACTGGAAAAGCCATGATTCGCATTTTACACACAGCCAATCTGCCTTCGGCAAAAACCGTTGGTGTTCACATCACCGCACCAGACGCTCCGCTTTTGGTACTACCTTCCAATCTCAATTATAAAGCGAATACCGATTATGTCGCCTTGGATGCTGGCAATTGGCGAATTCGCGGAACTGTTGCTGCAAACACAGTCATGGATTCAGCAACGCTTGCTTTAGAAGCCAATAAAACCTACACCGCAATTTTAGTGAATGATGCCGTTGTATTGCTGACCGATAAATAGTTTTAAACCGTCGCCAGAATCATTTCTAAGGGCTGCTCGAGTTGCTTTGTTAAATGCTTTGCAGCAGCCCAACCGCTTTCAAAAGCAGTTTCGATTCTGGCGTTTCCGTTCGGGGCGCACCAATCGCCACAAAAAACCAAATTATCTTGGGCAATAAAGGTGTCGGTGTGCGGTTGAATGGCTTGGGCGTAACGCCAACGATGCACAATTGTTTCAGTGACTTCGAGCTTCTGCCCTAAAATTTCTTCTACGGCTTGCATTAACGGCGCTTCTATTAGGTGTGGGCTGCTCTCGAGATTATCCCCACTCCATTGTGGATTGGCATGAACCACCAGTACCGCTTCGCCACCACGTTTGGTTTGCTCTAAACTAATCCAAGATAAAATCGGGTGTTGTAATCGTAAGGCTTGCCAACTAAGTATCGGTGGCGTTTTGAGTGCCAAAATCATCGCCCAGCAGGGTGCAAATCTAACCTGCTCGAGCGCAAGATAAGTTTGTGATTCTAAAATGGCTCGGGTTAATGCAAGGGCTTGTGGGGCTGGCGTATTGACCAGTACGGCTCTAGCGGTGTGAATATCACCATTCTCGAGGACGGCTCGGTAGCCAAAATGGTTATTCCAAACCGCACTGACCAAAGCGTTTGGGATAATCTCGAGTGGTACTTCAGAAGTTTCCCCATCGCGTAAGACTTTGCCTAAGGTGGTGATGCCACCTTTTGCCACATAACGCGGATACCCATCGGTGCTGCTTTCAAAACTGCCAGAATCCCAGTTCGGCATTCCATATTGCCAGACATGCACCAGATTTTGCTGTTCTAAAGTTTGAATAAACAAGCGTAAAGGCTCGTTACGAACCGTGAAAAAAGGTGCGCCATAGTCGGCAATTGCCCCATTTGCCAGACGTTTTGTAGCAGCCCGTCCAGCCACCCCCCGAGATTTCTCGAGAATGCGTACCGAGAATCCTGCTCGGGTTAAACTTCGGGCAGCCGCTAAGCCAGCCAATCCAGCCCCTACAATCAGCACGTCTATGGCGGTTGATTTTTCCACAACGGTATTCTTACAGATTTTATTTTAACTTTGTGCATTGTGAATTGCACTTCAATCTTGAGTTGCGACCAGTTTGGAAACGCTTCTATAGAATTTGTTGTACCCAACAGGGTAAAATGCAACCAATGCTGCAAATTCAACATAAACAAAAAGTCCGAGAATTGGCAACCAATTTTGTGGATATTTACAATGCCAGAGAACCACTTGACCTTGCCAATGCAATCGGTGTTCGTCTCGAGTACGGCGACCTTGGTGATAAAGATGGTGCATTTGACCCAGAACGCAATGTTGTTTTTTTATCTAAAAAGTCCAGTCCAGAACGGCAACGTTTTACAATGGCGCACGAAGTTACGCATTTTTTGATTTTGGCAGATGATGAGTTTTTATCTGACCTTCACGATGCCTACCAAGGTGATGAACTCGAGGAAAACATCGAAGTGCTGTGTAACATTGGCGCAAGTGCGATTTTAGTTCCAACAAATGAACTCGAAGTGGTCTTAAAACGTTATGGGGAAAGTGCCAGAGCCGTGGCTAAAATCGCTCAGAATTTTGGGATTTCTAAACCAGCCGCCTGTGTAGTCATGGCAGAACAAATCACCGAAGCCGCAATTGTCGCAGTTTTACGAGCCAAAGGTAAACACGCCACAAGGCGCGAAACCCTACACGATGGCGAAACGCTTTCCCGAAGTTTAGAAGTGAGTTTTGCCGCCAAGTCCGAAAGCATGAAATACACCCTTGCCAACGGCACAATCTTTTCGGCGGAGCATCCGGCGTACCTCGCCCTCGAGACGGGTTTACCGATGGAAGAGGAAAGTTATTTGCCTTTTAAGAGTGGTAAAAAAATGCCCGCACTGGTGGATACATTCCCAGATAAAGGTTTAGTGTACGCAATTTTTCGAGTTGAATAATTGTTTCGTTGATAAAAATTAGCTTAAACTCCGACTAAGGCAATACAAGAAAAGGCAACTCGAGCTTCGGTGGGAACACCAAACCGAACGGTATGCCGTGCTGGTAGACCAGCAGGAAAATGCTTGACATACTCGAGGTTGCACTCTTCATAATCGTTTGGGTCTGTCAGCAGCATCGTAACTTGTACAACCAATTCGAGATTTGAATTAGACTCGAGTAAAATCCGTTCAATCAATTCCAGTGCATTACGAACTTGCTCGGTGGCAGTTACACCTCGCTCAATGCCTTGGGCTGGGTCATGTGGGGCGGCATGACCCGAAACAAATACCAAACCTCCTGCTCGAGTTGCCCGACTGAACGGACGGTTTGAACCAATGGTTGGTTGGTCAATAAAATCAATCATCATCAGATTGTACGCCCAGTAGACTTGGTTATGCGTTTTCAAAACAAGTTGAGGTGATGAATTGAACACATCAAGTTATGTATGTGAAATAAATCACGATTAGAGTTATTTTGTGAAATTTTTATTTCAATTTCTCAAGTAGCCATGCCTTAACATGAATCACTTTAGAAAAATGTAGAATCTCTGGTTTGGAGGTAAGCGAAATACCAATTCCCTGCGCCATCGAATTACTCGAAAATTCTGCTTCTGCGGCTTGCAATGACCACGGCGCATGGTCAATCTCGCCACGAAAAACTTGACCCGCACGGTTTGCGCTGTATAAACAATAGCGTTCGGTCAGCCAATGCTCAAAAGAACCGACCTGACTACGATAAACTTCACCTGTGGGGTGGTATGAACACTCGAGAACCGCACTTGGTTCGTTTTTATGGGTACGAAGACTCGAGTACGCAGATGTGTCTCCCCTACTCGAGACCTGCATTTGGGCATCCATGTATGGCAAATGAAACCCAAACCGAGCCGCCCGAACCGCCAACGGATTATTGCAATCCAAACTAAAAAACCAGACACCGCGTTTTTGACCATCGGTCACATAGGTTCGTAAGTTCAATTCATCAAAATGCGAAATAAACGGCACACTTAAGAATTTTCGCGGCGCAGTGTAGCGCATTTGAAACGGCACAACCCCAAGCCAAGCAAAACCGTCATAGGTTTCTAGGGTTAGTCCTTTAGGGATGAGCGACTCGAGCAGGGCTGGATTGACTGCCCAATGTGCAAAAAGCAAATTATGCCATTCCATGTACATCGCGTGAGGACTTGGCGGGGCTTCCCAAGGACGATGACTCATGTTAAAAAACGCTTTTTTAGGTCTGGTGTGGGCATCATGCAAGATTCTTGTTTACCAAACCACGCATAACGATTCTTAGCAATAAATCTGTAAACGGCATCACGAATAAACTTTGGCACAAACACAAACATGCCGACCCAAGACCACGGCGACCCCAAGGCTCGAGCTAGACGCAGTGCAGCATCCGAATGGGTATAAACCACGCCGTCCTCGAGAAAAACCAGACTCTCGAGTTTTTGTAGATCAATCCCCAAAGCACTTAGTTTTAATTTGGCAGTTTCTGATTGCAGCGCCGCAAATTGAATCGCTTGCTGCGAATCTTGGCGAATCACCCATTGGACTGTGCCATTGCAAAGATTGCAGACACCATCAAAGAACAAAATACGTTCCATAGATTAAGTTTACAGCGTTACACTCGAGTTTTTGTCCCGCTTCGCCATCTGCATATCGGGGTACTCACCTTGCAAAAATTCCTCGGGTTCAA
>JAYWHB010000766.1:0-16367 GCA_043777915.1 Deinococcales bacterium | reverse complement strand
TTTCTAAATCCAAAGACGAACCCGCTTGGATGCTCGAGTTCCGCATGAAAGCACTGGACATTTACCGCAGTAAACCAATTCCAAAATGGGGCGCGGATTTGTCGGGGCTAGACCTCGAGAATATCTATTACTACATCAAGCCCACCGATATGCTCAACAGCCGCACTTGGGATGATGTGCCAGAAGACATTAAACGCACTTTCGATAAACTCGGAATTCCAGAATCCGAACGCGGAATGCTGGCTGGCGTGGGCGCTCAGTACGAATCTGAAATGGTCTATCACAACCTCAAAGAAGAATGGGAAAAACTTGGCGTAATCTTTTTAAGTATCGAAGACGGAATGCGTGAACACCCAGAACTCTTCCGTGAACATTTTGGTACGGTCATCCCACCCGAAGATAATAAATTCGCCGCCGTCAACAGCGCTGTTTGGTCTGGCGGTAGCTTTGTCTATGTGCCAAAAGGCGTAAAAGTCGAAGTGCCATTGCAAACCTATTTCCGGATTAACGCCGAGAATAGCGGACAATTTGAGCGCACCCTGATTATCATTGACGAAGGCGCATATGCCCATTACATCGAAGGTTGCACTGCGCCGTCCTACTCGAGCGACAGTTTCCACTCTGGTGTAATCGAAATTATTGTTAAAAAAGGCGCTCGGATGCGGTACAGCACCATCCAAAACTGGTCACATAATGTTTATAACCTTGTCACTCAACGGGCAGCCGTCTACGAAGGCGCGGTCATGGAATGGGTGGATGGCAACCTTGGTAGCAAAGTGACGATGAAATACCCAGCCACTTATTTGCTCGAGCCGGGCGCACGTGGCGAAATTTTAAGTATTGCGATGGCAACCACCGGGCAGCACCAAGACGCTGGCGGTAAAGTTGTGCATTTTGCGCCAAACACAAGCTCGAGTATTGTCTCTAAAAGCATTAGCAAAAACAATGGTCGCTCGAGTTACCGAGGGCTGGTTAAAATTTATGATGGTGCAAAAAACGCCAAAAGCAACGTTGAATGCGATGCACTGCTACTCAATGACGACTCGAGAACCGATACTTACCCGTATATCGAAATCGAAGAGAAAAGTGCTTCGGTTGGACACGAAGCCACGGTCAGTAAAATCAACGATGAGCAGGTGTTTTACTTGATGTCTCGAGGGTTGTCTGAAGAAGCCGCAACAGGTTTGATTGTACGCGGATTCATCGAACCGATTGCTAAAGAATTGCCGCTCGAGTACGCGGTGGAGTTGAATCGTTTGATTGAACTTGAGATGGAAGGGTCGGTCGGATAGATTGAATTGGGGGCGATTGTGAACAATGGTCGTCCCCTCTCCGACACTGTAGAAACATATCTGAAACAAAAATTTTCTCAATTCCCGCTACAAAAACAACTTGGAAATCTTGCTGCTGACCTATACCGAGTCGGCGCGTATAGTTGGGACAGAAAACTATCTTGGTTAAACAACGCGCAAAGACTGCTTTTTTATACTTCACCAAATGCCATAATTGAGATTAAAACATACCTCGAGCATGTGAGTAACGAACTACAAGCCATAACTGAGCAATGGGAAGAAATTTGCAGTAGTGAAACCAGAAAAGCTGTACTCGAGAAACAAGCACGGAAATGGTCAGATGAAACCTTGATTTTGGCTGGTTATGAAATTGAAGTTGAGGGGCAAAAATGAGCCAAGTTTTAGGTGAAATCAAAATGGAATACGATGTGACCACTCCCGAAGGTGTGTACGTTAAAATTACTGGTGTGCCAACTCGTTTACGTCATTATGAAAATGGAGAGGAGCTACAAACCCACAGTTTCGCCGTGGCGCTTAGACTCGAGGCATTGGTTAAAGCAGTGGTCGCCCAAGACCCAAGCGCAGGTAGGTTAGTTCAACTCGAGTTTGCTTAAAGCAAGTAGCCAAAGCTCGAGAAAAAGGATAGAAAGAACCTAGCAAAGCTCGAGAAAAACAAAAAGCGCTACAATGAAACACGAGGTGAAGCCATGAGTATCAAAGAGAAATTGCACCATAAAATCGAAACCATGACCGAAGCCGACCTTGAATGGTTACAAGGCATTCTTGAACAGCATCGTCGTGAAAACCTTAAAAGACTGGCTCGAGAATTAGGAGAAAGCACTGAAGAGGAACGAGCGGCTTTTATGGAAAATGTGCAACGAAACCCGTGGAGCAGTCGTGCTGATACTTGATACAAACATCGTCAGCGCTTTAATACGCAAATCACTTTCTGTACTCGAGCAGTACGACCAAGCAATTGACCAAGGCGAGGTTCTTGGTATTTCTGCGCTGACATATTACGAATTACAACGAGGCGCATTTGACTCCAGATTTGCGAAGCGCAAAGCCACCCTTGAAGAATTTTTAGACAATTTAGAATTGGTTATTCCAGATTTTCATACTTACAAAGTCGCATCCGAAATTTGGTGGGATTTGAAGCAAAAAGGAACAAAACTTGAAGACAACGATATTTTAATTGCTGCAACTGCCATGAGTTTTGGGGAAACACTGATTTCAGATAATACAAAGCATTTTGACCGAATAGTTGGTTTGAGGCTCGAGAATTGGATAGAAAGAACCTAGCAAAAGCTCGAGAAAAAGAAAGGAGTGAAAAATGATTGCAGCCCACCAAAAATGGACAAATGAGGCAGGTGAAACGTTTGTGCTTGTGCCACTCGAAGAATACGAACAAATCCAAGAGGATAACTGGCATCGAAAAATCTTGCTGGAAAGACGCGATGAAGAAAGTATCAGCATGACTCTCGAGAAATTCAAAGCCTCGCTTGGTAAGGTTGCCGAGATTCACACTCCATTTGATTCTTACGAAGCAGCGGCGGACTTAGCAAAATTTTTAGCGAAACAATCATCATGAGAAATCCCTTTGATTTTCGTACCGCAGCTGTTTTGCAGATCGAACTTGACCGAATACACGAAGCATTGATGCTCCAAGAAATTGAAATCTCGCCACACGCAGAACAAGAAGCAGATGCAGAAAATATCCCACTGAGTGCATTATTAGAAGCTATTTTGGTTGGAACAGCCATAAGTAAAGATTTGCCCGATAACACGCAAAAACGTGTGCCAGGAATAAATTTCGAGCGTCAGTTAGACGATAAACGTTGGATTCGCACAAAAGTGGCATGGTTTGATGGATATGTCGTTATCACGGTTCATACAGTTTGAGGTGAATATGAGTCAGGTCTTAAATGAAGTCAAAATGAATTACCAAATCACCACTCGAGAAGGGGTTCGTGTCACCATCACAGGCGTACCAACTCGAGTTCGGTATTTTGAAGGTCAGGAAATGCAAACCCACTCGATAGCTGTTGCGCTTAGGCTCGAGCAACTGGTACGGGCAGTGGTCGCCCAAGACCCGAATGCGGGAAGGTTGGTTGAACTCGAGTTTGTATAAAGTAAGCAGCTAAGGCTCGAGAAAAAGGATAGAAAGAACCTAGCAAAAGCTCGAGAAAAAGGATAGAAGATAGTCGGTTATAAGTTGATGGGCAAAGCCCGCTTTACGCGGAATGGAACTAATGGAAACATTTTTGAGCCTAATTAACAACACAGACATTGAAAAAAAGATACTTATGCAAGGCTGGTATGATGGTATCACGGCAGCAATTCTTATCTTTAGAGAGTACATTTATTCTGTTGAGTCTATTGGATTTGCTTTGCATGAAATAGACACAAGGCACATTTTTCAAGTCAAAATGAGTTTGAGCAATAATAACGAAACCGACTTTTTCTTCGCAGAGAAATATAATTTCTCTCAAATTCTTCACACAAGTACCGAGCAAGAAATGCTCATCGAGTCACAATATATGAATAACCTAGAAAACATAGGTTTTGTATCTGGTTACTTCAAAGGCGATCAATTAAAAATTTTAGATTTTTGGCATATAGACACTTCAGGAGTAATTAAACTATGACCCAATTAACCACCCAATCGCCCTTCAACCTTTCCGCCCTCCCTACCCGTGCCGAACCCGCGTGGCTACTTGAGGCTCGAGCCAAAGCCCTCGAGATTTACCAAGACCGCGCTGTGCCAACCACAGCCGTCGAAGCATGGAAGTACACCAATCTGCGGCGTTTTAAGCCCGAGAATTTCGTGCCAGCCAAGGCGGTTAGCCCAATCAGCAGTCTCGAGGCACTGCCAGAAAAAATTCGTGAACGGCTCGAGTCCACCGATGCGGCAGGGCGAATTGTGCTGTCTGGCAATAGCGTTATTTATTCGGATGTCCCAGCCGAACTCGAGTCAAAGGGCGTTATTTTTACCGACCTCAAAACCGCCCTCGAGAAACACCCAGAACTTGTGCAGAAGTATTTGTACAGTGTGGTTGGCGCGGCGTACCCAGACCCAAGCGCCCTTGCCCTCGAGCGCTACGAACACATTCCGCATTTGGATGAAGATAAGTTCACGGCTTTGAACGCTGCTTTTTGGGAGAACGGCTTTTTCTTGTATGTGCCTAAGAATGTTGAACTCGAGTTGCCGCTTGGTGGTTTTCGCTATCTCGAGCAGGACGGTGCTTTTGTGGCTTCGCGGACTTTGGTGGTTCTCGAGGACAACGCCAAGGTCACGTACATTGACGAGCAGGACAGTCCAGACCTAAAAAGTGCCAATTTTGGCGTGGTCGAGTTGTTCTTGGGTAAAGGCGCGAATCTGCGTTATGTGGCAATTCAAAACTGGGGTCGTGGTGTGACCCATATTCAGCGTATTAAGTCCAATCTCGAGTCAGATGCGGTGCTGAACAGTTTGTATGTAACAATGGGTTCGAGTTTGTCCAGAACCGAAGTCCAGAGCGCTTTGCAGACCAACTCGAGTTCGGAAATGCTGGCAATTTATTTTGCCGACAAAGACCAGCATTTTGACCAGCAAACCTTGCAGCATCACATCATGCCTCGGGCGCACTCAGATTTACTCTTTAAGGGCGTATTAGCAGACCAAGCGCGAGGCGTGTTTTCAGGGCTAATTAAAGTCGAACTGAACGCACAAAAGACCGATGCCTACCAGAAAAACCGCACCTTGCTGCTTTCGGACGAAGCTAGGTCAGACAGTGTGCCGCAACTCGAGATTAACGCCAACGATGTGCGTTGCAGCCACGGTAGCACCACTGCCCCAGTAGATGAACAAGAACTGTTTTACTTGCGCTCGAGGGGTATTTCTAAGCCAGTTGCCGAAAAAATGCTGGTCACAGCGTTTCTCGAGGATGTGCTAAACCGTGTGCCGCTTAAGAATGTGGTCAAGTATCTCGAGGAAGTGATTGCCAATAAGGTCGGTGCGCCAAAGGGCTTTAACCGCATCGAAACCGACGAAAAATAATTGAATCCAAATAAAACCCCCTGCCAAGTGCAGGGGGTT
Source organism: Deinococcales bacterium (assembly GCA_043777915.1). Classification (GTDB taxonomy): domain Bacteria; phylum Deinococcota; class Deinococci; order Deinococcales; family JAAFIG01; genus JAAFIG01. The sequence continues at coordinate 10,997 of JAYWHB010000766.1, read as the reverse complement.
TTCTCGAGGGTGAGTTCTTAAAGGTTGGCGTTCCAGATGGCTACGGCTGCATCTAGGGCAGCCTTAGCGGTTTTTTGTCCAAAAATTGCAGCTTCAACATTGTCCTTTACGGCTTTGTTGAGGGTGCTGGCATTCGGTACAACGGGGGTTAATTCCTTGCCGCTTTTCATGGTTTGTGAACCAGCAAAACGGGCTTGTTCTACAAGGTCGGCACTGCTGCGTCCACTGACAAAGAAGGGGTCTCGAGCGGCTTTAACGGTGGTTGGAAAAACGGTTTTGACACGAATCGCAAATGCCAGTTGGTTATCGTCGTTGGTTAGCCATGCCGCCAAGGTAGCACTGGCTTTAGGATTCTTTGTACCACTCGGGACAGCGTAGGCAAAGGTACTGGCTTGAGTAACCTGTCCTGCGGCGATTGGATTGGCAGCAATTGCGGTGGTCTTAAAAATCGCGGGTGAGTCGGTGGCAAGCCGAGGTACGAAGGTAATACCAACAATGCACATCCCGAGTTTACCGGCGGTGTAGAGGTTGTAACTTGCGCCGATGCCTTTCATGCTTTCTTCGCTAAAGACATTGGATTTGCGTAAATCCATATAGCGTTGCAGCAGCGCAACATGGGCTGGGCTGTTAAAGACGGCTTTTTTGCGGTCATTGCTAAAAAGCGGTAAGCCTTCTTCTTGGAATACTTTTAACAAATCAGCATTGGCAATGAGCGGCGAAAAACCAAAGACACCTGCTTTTTCAGCAATGATTTTTGCCCAAGCAATCACACCGCCTTGGGTGCGGGGTAAGGCTTGTCCGTCCAAACCAGCTTTTTTCAGAATTTCGCGGTTAAACAAAATAATCCGAGGGCTGGCATAATCTGGTAAGCCGTAGACTTTACCATCAAACGTAAAAGCTGCCAAGGCTTGTTTTTGGTAAACATTTAGGGTTTTGCTGTCCAGCAAACCACTTAAATTCTCGAGTGCGCCTTGTTGGGCAAGCTCCAAAATTTGGGTGCTGTTCATTTGAACCGCGTTTGGCGGGTTGCCAGCCGCTACGCCAGACAGCACTTTTTGTTGAATGGCAGCTTGTGGTAAATCTGTCCATTTGAGGTTCTGACTTGGGTTGTTGGTGTTGTACTTTGCCACCAACGGGTTAAAAAAATCGGCAAATGGTTGCAGACTGGTGGTCACAAATTCCATTTGTGCTTTTTCCTGAGCGCCAACTTGACTTAAACCCGCGACTCCAGCCGCGAGTACCAACGAAACACCAAACGCTTTGCGTAAGTTCATAATTCCTCCAAATTGCCTTGTGGCGAACTGCATACTATCGTAAGCGCTTGCCCATTTCAACGCGCTCGCCCGAGGATTTGGGTTTTGCCATCCAGCACAAATTTTAAGCGGTCATTCTCGAGCTTGGCACTAAAGGCTTTATTTTGCTTGCCGAGCTTAAAACTGCCCTTCAGGTTCATATGGTTGCCAGTAGCAGTGATAACCGCTTTTTGTTTAGCTATTTCGATAGTGCCAGTGTATTTACTGGGTCCGACGTTTTTGAGGCTTAAAACAACATTGGCATTGCGCCAAGTGGCAATTAAAGGGTCTATCGGCGGCGGCGCAAAACCGGGGACACTAAAACCCGCTTGGGCTTTAGGTCCAAAATCCCTGTCCAAGACCACAGTCACGGCGCTGCTCGAGTCTGGTTTGCCATTCTGGTCAAAGTTGGCTAAGGTCAGACTTAAACTGTCGCCTTTGACTTCAAAGAAAAAATAGGCTTCGCCACTGACGCTTGTGGCTGTCCCTTCGGCTTTAAGCCCATTCAATTGTCCTTTTAGACTAAAGGTGTCACCCATGCCGTCGAGTGTGCCGGTAATCACCCCGCCGACTTCTTCGATTTTTAAGCTGATGGTTCGGTTGACTGCCTTGGCAATCCATTCGCCTTGTATACCTGTGAATTGTGCTGTACTTGTGGCTTGAGCGAAAACCAAACCCACAAACAGCAGCAAGCCCGAGATGAGAAAACGGATTGTGTTCACATCCTCTATTTCATCACAAAAAAGATGAATTGTGTGGTCAGTTTAGCCGCCCTCAAAAAATGCCGACCTGTACAACTTTCCCTTAACCCGTTCAAAACTCTTTTCGGTTTTCATCACATAACCCCATTCTGGTTTTAAGATTGGGCGTTTATGCGGCGATAAAATCAGCAATTGCGGCGAGATATTGGAGAGTTGATAAATTAAAAGCGGCAGTCTCGAGACCGAAAAAAGGTGCATCGCAAAACTACAGACAATTAGACTGTAGCGCCGATGCTCGAGAATCCCACCCGCAATTTCTTCAAAACTCAAGTCTTCAGCCGTTAAACCAGTACGCTTAAAGTAGGCGCTGGCAGTGAACGGGTCAATGCCATGTACGGTTGCCCCAAGTCCGAGGAGTTTTAAGGTTACTTCGCCGCTACCACAAGCCAAATCAAGGGTATTCCCTAGGTTTAGCAAAGGGGCAAATTGCTCGAGTAACACATGAATTTGTTTTTCGTGTGGATTGCGATACGTTTCCCCATGGGTTTGATAATATCCCTCTACGCCAAGGTTTTCGTATTGTGGTCGGATTTTATCTGCCATAGCCAAGTCTCTTTTCGAGTACACTAGCATTTGAAGAGAGGTGTCTATGGATGTCGTTCCGGGTACGTCGGGTATTTTGCAGTTTTTAACCTTTATTTGGTGTGCTTTATTTGGTTGTGGGTCTGGGAGTTCTGACCAAGCAGCCTCTCCACCCACTGTGGTCAGTGCTTATGGCAGGGCAGTAGAAATACACAGCCGAGTTTTATACCAAGTCAGTATTGCCATTTTGACTGAAGACCCAAAACTGAGCCAAAAAGATGTAGCTGATGCTGTCAGCAAGGTCTGCGCTCAGTCAAAAGTAAATTCGATTGTGATTCAAAAGAAAACCTTTAGCTATGGTTGGACAAGCGCCCCCGAAGCGATTAAATGCCGTGTCGAGTCTCGAGGACAAGGGGATTTTAAGGTCACGGTGCGCGGTAAAGACGGGCTGACCTCTATCAATGGCAACGATTTACAATAAAACGGGGTAAAAAACCTCGAAATTGAATAAAAATCTTGGTATGCTCTTTGGTATACCAAACATTGAATCCCCTGTTTGGCAATAAAAGGAAAAGGTGTAAACACATGGCATTAAAGATTTATTACGACAAAGACGCATCGCTCGAAGCCTTAGCAGATAAGACCGTGGCAATTATTGGTTATGGCAGCCAAGGTCATGCCCATGCCCAGAACCTCAAAGACAGTGGCGTTAAAGTGATTGTCGGTTTGCGTCCGGGTTCTAAGACGGAAAGCGAAGTTCAGGCGGCTGGACTTGAGACTGACAGTGTGGCAAACGCTTGTAAACGCGCCGATTTAATTATGGTTTTAATTCCCGACGAATTCCAAGCCCAAGTCTACAAGGACGAAATCAAACCAAACCTCAAAAAAGGCAAGGCACTGGTTTTTGCTCACGGCTTTAACATTCACTTTAAGGCGATTAAACCACCAAAAAACGTGGATGTTTTCTTGGTTGCCCCAAAGGGACCCGGACATCTGGTGCGTCGTCAATTTGTCGAAGGCGCTGGTGTACCGAGTTTATTTGCAATTTTCCAAGATGCGACAGGTAACGCTCGGGAACTGGCAATGGCATACGGCAAGGGCATTGGTGGGACAAGGGCTGGACTGATTGAAACCTCATTCAAAGAAGAAACCGAAACTGACCTGTTTGGCGAACAAGCCGTGCTTTGTGGTGGCTTAACCAGTTTAATCAACGCTGGCTTTGAAACGCTGGTCGAAGCAGGTTACGCCCCAGAAATGGCGTACTTTGAATGTTTACACGAAACCAAGCTAATTGTGGATTTGCTCTTTGAAGGCGGTATGAAATGGATGCGCCACAGTATTAGCAACACTGCTGAATACGGCGACTTTGTAACCGGACCAAGAATTGTGGATGCCAACACCAAAAAACGCATGAAGAAAGTGCTGCAAGAAATCCAAAGTGGTAAGTTTGCCAAGGCATTTTTGGCAGAATGCGCGGCGGGCAAACCCAACATGACCCAGTGGCGAGCCGATGCGGCTGCCAGCCAAATTGAACAAACTGGCGCACAACTGCGTGAGATGATGCCATTTATCAAAAAACCAAAGAATTAAATCCAAAAACTCGAGAAGTGAGACAATCTATTTGTCTCACTTTTAGTTTCATCATATTTTTCGATGCTTAGACGGCTATAATGCAGGTAATGAAACTAGGTGTGGTGGGTGTTGGCAAAATGGGCGAGGCGATTCTCGAGGGTGTACTCGGTTCGAGATTACTCGAGACTGGTGAAGTCGGTGTGATTGGCGGCTCCGGTCGTAAAGCCGCCGAGGTTGCCGAGCGGCATGGCGTAAAACTGATGTCTCGAAGTGACCTTCGCAGTGCCGAACGGGTTTTAATTTGTGTCCAGCCCAAGGTTTTCCCTGAAGTCGCCGAATGGATTTCGCACCCCAACGCGGGTTACATCAGCATTATGGCGGGTGTAAACCTGAACAGCTTATCCAAACGCATCGGCTCGAGACGGGTGGTGCGTGCCATGCCAAATTTAGGGGCAACGATTCATAAAAGTGCCACCGCCGTGGTGGGAATGCCCGAAGCTGCCGAAAGCGGCGACCTCGAGTTTGCACAGGCATTGTTTGCTTCGGTGGGCGATGTTTATGATTTACCCGAACCACTTTTTAATACTTTTACGGGTATGGTTGGTTCGGGTCCTGCTTATGCCGCGATTTTTGCCGAAGCTCTTGCTGACGGCGGGGTGCGAATGGGGCTTAGTCGTAAACTGGCGATTGAACTGGCGGGTAAGTTGCTGATTACCACAGGCGAGCTTTTACTGCGGCGGGTGCATCCAAGTATCCTTAAGGATGAAGTCTCGAGTCCGGGCGGCACAACCATTGCGGGTATTGCCGAAATTGAGCGCTATACTTTCAGAGCAGCGATTATCGAGGCGGTGCGGGCTGCCACTGAACGCGGACAGCAGTTAGGGGAGGATAAATGAAACGTTTTTTTGTGGTCTTGCTGGGTTTTTTATTGGTCTCGAGCCAAGCCCAAAATAATTATTATCCAACGCGAGTCGGAATGCGTTGGGTCTACTCGAGTGGTGAAATCAAAGAATATGCTCGAGAAGATACGGTTTTTAATACCAAAGTCTTGGTCTTACAAACAACCGTTAAAGACCAGTTGGCAGCCGAGGATTACATTGTTTCCAATGCCAATGGCGTGATTTTCCTAGGTAATAAAGTCGGACAGCAAACCACACAATTTAAGCCACCCTTGATTTTATATCCGAAATCACCCTTAAAAGTTGGTATGCAGTGGCAGACCACTTCGGATGTCGGCGGAGGGTATAAAATCACCGCCTCAACCCAAGTGATTGGTACAGGCGGAGTCAAAGTCAAAGCTGGGCGTTTTAATGCCTTTATTATTCGTTCGACTTTTTATCAGCCCGACGGCACTAGCACCACCACCGATGTCTATTTTGTACCAAGTATTGGCACAGTCAAAACCGTCAATGATGATGGAAGCAGTATTGATTTGCTTTCTAGGAAATAAATAATCGGGTTAAACTGTTTTAATGAAAAAACCTTGGTTGGCTGTGCTTCTTGTCGTTTCCGGTGTTATCGCATTGGCAAGTACCTACACTGTCCAGTCTGGGGATACGCTCTTTAGCATTGCTCGAACATACGGCATTAGTGTAGACGAGTTAAAGCGCTTAAATAACCTTAGCAGTAACGAAATTCGTCTTGGACAACAATTAGAAGTCCCAGACCAAGCCGTCTCGAGCCAAGCTCCTGTTATACCTGCTGCGCCTAGCTCGAGTCGTTGGAAACTTGTCACCATCAATGGTATCGGGGTTGGCTCGAGCCTGACGCACCGCGAAGCGGCTATTCCGGGCGACCCTGTGCTGATTCGGCTTAAAGGTGTAATTGCGGGTAGACCAATTGTTTATTGGGGCAAAGAAGAATTGGTCATGACCCCAGATGGCAAGGACTGGGTTGGAATCGGACGTGAACTGCTGGGCGAAAAAACTAAAATTATTCCGATTCAAGCCAACCTTGGCGGCGAGGTAATTAACTCGAGTATTAAATTATTACCAGACCCACAAGCGGTGCAGAATGTCTTTATGAGTCAATCGGTGCTGTCTACCCTGACCGAAGAAAATCGCGCTCGAGAACGGAGTATCCTTAATGCTGCCCATAAAAAGTCTGAAAGCACCGCCCGTTTATGGAGTACGGCGTTTGTCTATCCGCGTCCGCAAGTCTTTACCAGTCCTTTTGCCCAAGCACGGTTTTACAAAAAAGACGATTTGGTGAATTATCATTATGGGCTAGACTTAGCAGGGAAAATGAATGACCCGATTTACGCCAGCAACGACGGAATTGTTGAAGTGGCAGGGTTCTACCCGATTCGTGGTGGACTGAGTGGAATTAACCACGGGGCTGGGGTGGTCAGTTTGTACTTTCATCAGAGCCAGATTTTGGTCAAAGTCGGACAGCGCATCAAAAAAGGGCAACTGATTGGCAAAGTGGGCAACTCTGGTTTTAGCACAGGACCACATTTACACTGGGAAATGCGAGTTCGTGCCGAAGCCACCGACCCTAAGCAGTGGGCGAACAGAATTTTCCCACTCTAAATTTATTGCGCCTGAACACACTTTTTTGCAAACCCAGACGTAACGCTGACATCACACCGTTTTTTCTAAGATGACCTTGTTCTAAGGAGGGTCTTATGAAAAAGATTTTGGCAGCAGTGGCAGTCGCATTTTTGGCATTTGGTTGCAGCGTTGGTGTTTCGCAGAACTCTTTGGCGGGTGAGTACACCGTGCGTGGCAGCAATCCGGGTTCGGCTGGTTCGGGAAGTTACACTGGCACAGTCGTTATTTCTGAAAACAATCGCAATTACCGCCTGATTTACCGAGTTGGCTCGAGTGTCACCAATGCGATTGGTTTTGTGCAAAATGGTGTGCTGGTGGTTGGCTTTGATTGTGGTGTGACTGCCTATGAGGTTCGCGGACGGGTACTCGAGGGAACTTGGGCGCGTTGTGAACCGGGCGATTTTCGTGGCTCAGAAACCCTGACTCGTAAATAAGGAATTAACCATGAAAAAACACTTGATTAGCACAGTGCTTTTGACTTTTGCGATTGTTGCTTGCAACACACCAACCCCAGTCCTGACCTTTAACCCTAGCTCCAACATCAGCCTTGACCTAAATCAAGGCTCGAGTGCAACCTTGACCATCAGCTTCAACCGCGACGCTGGACTTAACCTGCCACTGACCGCCAGTGTGACAGGGCTACCAAGCGGGGTCAGCGCCGCCAATGTGGTCTCGAGTGATGCCACGGCGATTCTTACTTTTAATGCCGCCGCCACAACTGCCTTAAATACAGGGGCAGCCTTCTCAGTACAGGTCACAGACGGCACAACCAATAAAACCCTGAGCGCTCGTCAATTGCGGGTTTTGCCTGCATTGCCAAACACCCTAGTCTCGAGTTTTGCCTTGGGTGGGGTGCTGCTCAATCCGAGTTTGTCGGCGTACCGTGGTGTGGCAGTCCAAACCGATGACAAAGTTTTGGCGTTGTCGCAAAATAAACTCTTTCGCTATAGCAGCACTGGCGCAGCCGACAGCAGTTTTGGCACGGCTGGAATAGCCGATTTGCCAGCCGGATTTCAGGGCTACCGTTTATTACTACAAGACGATGGTAAAAGCCTGATTATTGGTGTGCAGAGCAGCGCCATTAAACTCGAGCGCTTTAATAGCGACGGGACTCGAGACACTGGTTTTACTTCAGGTAACGCTTCGTTTGGCGTGGGCATCAGCAACATCAATGCCGCCCGTTTTTCTGATGATAAAAGCCAGATTTACATTGGGGCAAACCTAAGCAATACCGATATTGGCTTGGTGCGCTTTTTAGCAAATGGCGCTTTGGATACCGCTTTTGATACCGATGGTATGCAGAGCGTCAACTTCGGTGGCAACGATACGGTGGGCGGTTTATTGGTTCGCACCAATGCCATGTACGTGGTGGGTGAAAGCGTCTCGGGCAACAACCGTGATGCTGCCATTGCCAAACTGAGTTTAGCAGGGGCATTGGATACAGCTTTTAACGGCACTGGGATTCGCAAATTTGACTTTTTAGATACCAATGGTGCATTTGCCCAAAGCAGCGCAGCGCAGGTTTTTGCGGCTGGACAATCGGTACGGGTTGTGGGTGGCGCACACAGTAACTCGAGTGCGACCCTGTTTAGCCATTTTGCCAGCGCTCAATTCACCGTGGCAGGAATAGCCGATACCAGTTTCTCGAGCGATGGTTTTGAAGCCTCTCCTCTTGGGATAGAAGCCAGTATAGACCGGGTTTTTCGTGACTCGAGTGACCGCTACTTAGCCGTTGGTGCTTTTGAAACATCTGGTCTAGGAACATTTTATGCTGCCCGTTTTGGTTCGGCTGGTCTGCTTGACAGCACTTACGGCACAAATGGTCTTGGGCGGGTCAGTGCTATTTCGGGAAGTGCGATCCTTGAAGCTGGGCGCGAAGATAATCAAGGCAATATCGTAATGGTTGGCGGTGTCAATACCACAGGCGTAGTTCTCAAATTTGTACCGTAAAGGAGTAACCCATGAAAAAAATTATTTACTTGACGTTGGCTTTATCCTGTGCCGCTTTTCTCACCGCTTGCCCTAGCCCCAATAACGAAGCGGCGGTTCTGCTCGAGGAATCTAATGCTCTTGGTGATAACGCCAATGACGACGTTGAAGAGTATGCCGATACACTAGGGGTTTTTGAAAGTGCTGGTGCGCCAGTCTCGGTGGTTAATGCAATTATCCGTCCTCAAGCCCCAAACCCTACATGTCGCAGTGTTAGCGCAGGTGCAGTCACCGATACCGATTCGGATAACATCCCAGATGATGTGACCTACACCTTTAACAAAGCCAACTGCACCAAACAATTGGCGGGTGGTGCAACGTTTACAAGGGGCGGCAGTAAACGCATCCAAGACACCGATAACACCAACAATCGCAGCCACAGCGAAACACTTTCTGGTCTCGAGTCGGTCTGGACACGCACCCTAAACGGTAAAAATGTAGTCTTTACCGCCACCCGCAATGGCACTCGCAACATCACCCAAGGCACTGCCACCACCTTGACTCGAGTTCATGATGTCAACGGCTCTTCGGTGCGAACCACCGATGGCAATGCAGGACTAGGTGTGGTTTGGCGCAACCAACTGAGTATTGCCTATACCGCAGGCGGCAACAGCACCATCAGCAACACCGCCGCACTTCCAGACGGCACACTAAACATCTCGGGGACTTGGACTTCGACACGCGGTACGCGCCCACAACGGGTGTTTACAGTTTCTGGTACAGGCTTAGGTTTTAATAAAGAAAGCACTTGCAATGCCAGACGAATTGTCAGTGGTACGCTGACTTTAACCGATGCTAAAGGCACAGTTAGCATTACTTTTAATGGCTGCAACACTGCCCCGAGTGTGGTTTTTGCGCCTATCAGTAACTAAAACCATGAAAGCATTTCTGATTTTAGTTGTTCTCTTGAGTGGCTTGGTTTCTGCCCAAGCCACTCCAAAATGGCGAGCGCTCGAGTACAGCCAAGACCAAAAACTCGAGTACCGTTATCAACCCAGTGCCTCACAGTCTTTTCTAGCCACCGTCAACATCACCTCGAGCCAGAAAAAAACTTGGTACGGCGCGGCTGCACTTAACTTAACCGCAATTCTGCGACAGGAAAAAGATGCCAAACTTGAACCAATGGGTTCGTTCAACACGCTTTTAGCCCAGTCGTTTTTGACCAACGAATTTATTTTTATGGCGTTTTCAAACCTCGAGTTTCGGGTTGGGGTCAAAGCCGATTCGATGGCACAAATCAAACTAACCGTGACTGGTACACTCGAGTTGGCTGGGCGCAAAGGTTTTGTGGTCGAGGTGGAAGCCCCAAATAGCCAAGGGCAGCGCGTTTTAACTTCTGAGTTTGTGATTGACCCAAGTTTTCCGATTCCCTTAAGGATTCAGACCTACCAAAGCGGCAAGTTGGAACAGCGTATCGAATTACTAAAGTTTTTATAAGTTGTTCCAGACAGTATAAAAACGTACCAAAGGCATCACGCTCATATCACGCCAAATTCTGTACACTTGGCACAGTTCCAATCAGGAGGATGTTATGAAAAAACTTATTTTTGCCGCCATCGCTTTCTCGAGCCTCGTCTATGCCCAAAGCGCCACCAGTTGGTCAACTGATGTTAAAGTCGTGACCTTAGAAGCCAACAAAACCGTTTCGGTCACAGGTAAATTTGAAGATGGCAAGCCAATGGAAGACCTGCGTTGGGCAAGCACCAGCAGCATGGCATGTTTTCCAGCCACCCAAAATGCCAATTTTAGGGGAAACCATGTCTTCTTTGCCACCCGTATTCCAACCAGGGGCGAACTGCGAATTAAGCTAATTCCAAAAGACACCAATCAAAAAACCAGTATTTATGCTTATAGCATTGGCACAACCAATTTTAGGCAACCACCTGCTATTCAAAGCGCGACCACCTGTGAAGCCGAACACACTTGGGATCGCCCAAAAGCTGGAAAAACCCAAGACCATACCCGCCCGTTACCCGCCCCACTGGTTTCGATGGGCAACCCCTATAATGTCTTTGTCGGTGTAAGCGGAACAGCCGATGTCAAAGCGGGTGAATTTACCCTCGAGTTTGAATGGAAACAGTAGAACAAAAGAAAAAAAGACGGAACTTAAGTTCCGTCTTTTTATTTGTATGGCACATTACTGCACGGTGACGTTAATGCTAAGTGTGGTGGTTTGACCTGTTTGGGTGTTTTCTAAAGTAATCAGCACGGGGTATGTGCCAAAACTGTTGGTACTCTCGAGGTCGAAGATAAATTTGAGGCTTGGATTGCCATTGCTGTCTGTGCCTAGGCTGCATTCGTCCATGCTG
>JAYWHB010000765.1:0-5773 GCA_043777915.1 Deinococcales bacterium | reverse complement strand
CATGCTAAACGGTAAAATATCACGGGTGATTTTACTCATCATGCCAATAATGCTATGCGCTCCAACGCGACAAAATTGATGAATTGCCACGGTCACACCAACCCGCACATAATCTTCAATCACCACATGCCCCGCGATTTGAACCGTGTTGGCAATAATATTGTGATTACCAACCACACAATCATGGGTGATATGCACATACGCCGTGACCAAATTATGGTTGCCAACTTTAGTCAGACCACCACCAACCGCCGTCCCACGGTGAATGGTGCTGAATTCGCGGATGTCGTTGTCCGAACCAATCTCGAGATACGTGACTTCGCCTTGAAATTTTAAGTCCATTGGCGTTCCACCCAACAGCGTGTACTTGCCAATGCGGTTGCGCTCACCTAGGCTAGTAAAACGCAGCACTTGCGCCCCAGACTCGAGAACACAACCTGCTCCGATACGCGTGTCGGCTTCAACAATACAAAACGCACCAATCTGGACATCATCAGCAATTCGGGCGCTCGAGTCTACAATTGCAGTGGGATGAATCTGAGGCATCAACCCACCGCGAACAGAATATCGGCTTGAGAGACCAGCACACCATCCACAGTAATTTTACAATTGGTACGCCCAAGACTGCGCCTAAAATACTCGAGACGCGCTTCAATAATTAACTGGTCGCCGGGCGTGACAGGTTTTTTGAAACGTGAATTTTCCACACCTGTTAAAAATGCCAGTTTGCCTGGTTCAAGTGCATCCTCAAGCAGAAAAACCCCAGCTTGTGCCATCGCCTCGAGTTGCAACACGCCCGGCATGATTGGTCGCCCCGGAAAATGCCCAGCGCACCACGGTTCATTGACGGTCACATTTTTGAGGCAACGCACAAAGGTCACGCCGTTTTCCTCACCGCGTTCAAGTACACGGTCAATCATTAAAAACGGATAACGGTGCGGTAACTTCTCGAGAATTGTTTGAATATCATGAATCATGGGGCTTAGTTTAACCTAGATGGCAGTCCAGCCGCCATCTACAGCCAAGGTATGCCCAGTCACAAACCCAGCCGCACTCGAGGCAAGAAAGACACACGCGCCAAGCATATCGTCCACTGTGGCAATTCGACCCAAGGGAATTCGGCTTTCTAAATCGGCTTTAATTTCGGGTTGCGAAAAAGTCTGTTCGGTCAATGGCGTGACCACAAAAGTAGGCGCAATCGCATTGACCGTAATCCCGTGCTTTGCCCACTCGAGCGCCAAAACCCTTGTTTGGTTAATTAAACCTGCCTTGGCACTGCAATACGCCGCCCGTTGGTAATAGCCAATCAGCCCATTCTGCGAGGCAATGTTAATGATTCGCCCACCCAGTCCTCGAGCAATCATGCCTTTGCCAATGGCTTGGGTTACAAAAAATGCGCCTTTGAGGTTGGTGTTTAAGACCAAATCCCAATTTTCTTCGGTCACATCTTCCGCCCATTGCACCCGATTGACCCCAGCGTTATTGACCAAAATATCCACATGCCCAGCGTTGACCGCCATTTCACGACATTGGGCAACATCTTGGACATCAAGTGCTAAAGCTGTAGCTCTGCGCCCGTGGGAGCGGATTAACTCGAGGGTTGCTTGGGTGGTCTCGAGCTTACTTGGTAGTTCGGTAATGATGATGTCTGCACCGTGAGCCGCCAAAGCAACCGCGAACCCCTGACCAAGACCGCCAGAAGCACCCGTCACCAAGGCGGTTTTACCAACAAGCGAAAAATCTGGAATGTTCATTTTTAATCCTCTTGAGATAAGCTGCACCAAAACAATAGCAAATTCTTTAGGGGTACATACTTGACAGTCGTGCGCTTAGCCCGTAACATTCTCGAGCAATGCAAGTAAGTGTATTGCCGAAGTAGCTCAGTTCGGTAGAGCAACTGATTCGTAATCAGTAGGTTCGTCGGTTCAAATCCGATCTTCGGCTCCAGAAGAAAACCCCGTTTATCACGGGGTTATTTTATTTGCTGCTTTAGTTTTGTACTGTTATTTTTCTTAGGCGTGTGCAACGCGCCTTAATTAAGGGGCGAAACTCCAACGGCTAGAGGCTTCACAGGATTCGGAAAGAAGTCAATTACAAATTCTCGCTTCTCGGACTCGAGGACATGGCGATACACTTTGTAAGTGATTGCAATGTCTGCATGTCCAAGTATTTTACTGACCACCTCAACTGGTACGCCTTTGCGAAGCATCAGAGTACCCGCCGTGTGGCGTAAATCATGGGGTGTGATATGCGGTAGAGACTGCCCTTCTTTTATCAGGGCTTCAATCCCTAAGCGTTGTGTTGCTTTGAATATCCTATGACCTCGAGAAACACCACGCTTGTCAACTTCGGTGTAATACTCCCAATTACTCCAATGGGTTAATTCTTTTAGAGTGCGTTGTAAGTTATCAGGATGAGTCCATTGACCTGTTTGAGTAGCAAAGACCGCACCTGTATTTGTCCAAGCACCTTCGGCTGTGCTGCGTTCCTCGAGTTGCTGCTGTTGGTGCTGCTCGAGCGCTGCTTTAAGACTGGCTGGTATCAGAATGTCACGGCTCGAGTGGTTGGTCTTGGTCAGTTCTTCACGAGTCGGTTTACCCTTGGTTACGGTTGCTGTGTGCCTGATTCGGATTAGGCTTTTCTCGAGGTCAATATCCTGCCAGCGTAAACCCATGACTTCGGAGCGCCTAAGCCCAATTGAAAACGCCGTAAAGACCGCAACCCACAAGCGACAAATGCCAGCTTGATACAGCGCAGTACCCAATTCGTGAAACCTCGCCACTTGATCAAAGTCCAGAGCAATGTGAGGCTGTTCGGTGCGTACCTTCTTAATCGTCTTGACCGCTTCGGCTGGTGACACATAGATTATTTGGTCAGTCACAGCCTCACGAAGTACGGTCTTTAATCGAGTCCGTACATGGGCAACGGTACGACTGGCACGGAGCTTGCCTGTATCCTCGAGCTTGCCATTCTTGCGCCGCTTGGTGCTGGTATTTGCCAGCTTGGTCAAAGCCTCTTTGATGTCGAGCGGCTTGAGGTCTTTAAGCCGTTTCTTGCCAAGAAAAGGCAGTATTAAGCCTAGCTCATGCTGGTAGGTATCTCGAGTAACTTCACGAACATCTATTTGCTCGAGCCACCGTTTAACGTACTCGGATAAGGTCACTTGGTCAGAGCTTGCCAGTACACCGCGTATATTGTCACTTTTGGCTTGGGTGAGGGCTTCTTCGGCTTGGGTCTTGGTCTCGGTGATACCACTGGCTAAGGTCTTGCTGTCCGCGTCTCTGAGTTGCCACCGATAACGATTACCTTTGTATTTGCTGATTGACCCGCGTCCGTTGCCACGTTTATCGCTAACGGGTTGCTTCTTTTTAGGTCGTGCCATAACCTTACGCTCCTTCTGGGTTGCTGATTCGCAAAACTCGCTCGAGGATAGGGGCATACTCTGCTTCGGTGAGTGTCCCAAGGCGTTGTTTGATACGGGTCACATCTACAGTTGTAATTTGGTCAAGCTGTACCACACTGCGAAGTGGCACACCGCCCGTGTTGGCTTCCACAATTGGATATAAACCTTTTCCCTGAACAATCCAAGGCTGCCCTTGGTCTCGAGTTAATGGCGCAACGATTGCCACAGCATAACGAGGATAGCCAGCCAGTTCTGGGAGCATGATAACCACAGCAGGACGTGTCCCCGTTTGTTCTCTGCCAAGTGGTGAGCGTACTGGGAACGCAACCTCGAGAACGTCCCCATGTTGAATGGGTCGTGTCCTGCTCATGGATTGCCCGTTTGTACCATGATGGTATTGCCTTTAACGCTGATAGGGTAGCCAGTTGGTACACCTGTTTCGCCCCAGTCGTAAGGCTCGAGGGGCGGGGCTAAGTCAGCCTGTAACCATGCCTTGGTTTCGCTGTCCATTTCCTCGAGTGGTTCTTCTATCACCTCGAGCAAGTCGTTAGGCGTGACTGGCTGACCAGTGAGACGGGTTAAGGCTTGCATGACTTGGCTTAGTGTCTCGAGGTCAACACGTTTGACTTTTTCCCCTCGAGCTAAAGCATACACGCTACCCTGTGCGGCTTTTCCCGCCACCTCTTTTGATAATCGGTACGCGGTCAAATTGTTTTGTGACAAGTAACGGTCTAGGGAAACTCTTACATTCATTGGATTACCTCCTACATGAACATAGCACTAATACAGATACTTGACAAGTATTACAGAATGCTGTAGTATAACCGTACCAAAGAACGCCGCCCCTAGAAAAGTAGCGTTCTCTGGAATCCAAGTTGTAAGGAGTCCAAACCATGATACACCAAGCCGCCCCAAGCACTCGAGTAGAACGCATCACACACAGAATGCTCGAGAAGAACGCCCAAGCCTTAGAAGTCGTTTACTCAGACAGCCCATACAATGATGCTCGAGTAGAACGCCGCCTGACCCTCACCCTCGAATCTGGCAAGCTCACAGCCACACGCGGCACTGGTCACGCAGTAGCAAGCCATGAACTCGAGAATGTCTTAGAAGTTGCATACCAGAACGTCATCACCGTTACACCAAGACGGGTAGAGGCATGAAAGCCTCTACCTTAGAAGCTGTTAAGGTAGCTCGAGACGCTTTAGATAAGGTTTTCGCCGCCCTCGAGACTAACGAACTTCGTGACTTTCGCAAAGACCCACTTATGGTTGCAGTTTCAGAACTCGAGTTTGAACTACAAAAATACCAAGCCGATAATGAGGTAAGGGCATGAGCGCCCCTACTGTTCGGCTCGAGGGTAAAACCATCAATGTCAGCACAACCGCTAACGAACCCGCCCTTATTGCCATCTTAACCATTGGTCAAAACATACCATTCTTAGCGGTCTCGAGCGCTCTTAGCGATATTAACTTAGCCCTCGAGCCACACATTATTAAAGAACTTCATACCGCTCTGGGTAGGCTGCTCGAGGTCACATCATGACCCGTTCAATCACTGCCCGAGATGGTGAGCAATTCGCTACCAGACTTATAAAGCACGGCACACACTGGGTTGTAAACCTCGAGTCTGAAACCTTCAAAGCCACCTTGCCGCTAACCCCGTTCCTCACCGCCCTCTTGGTTCGTAAGCTCGAGAAAGGAATAAAAGCATGAACATGACTACACCCATACCGTTTGCTCTGCCATTCCCAGCACCATACGCTAAGTTCGTCCCGATAGAAGCCTGTGGAATGGTCACCAAGGATAGTCAAGGCAACCACCAAGCCGTAGGCTACCTTGACCGCGTAAGCCTGATTGAACCACCGCATAGCAAAGCCTACGCTTGGTTGGCTATCCAATATCCTGACCAAGAAACATCTATTCTGTGCATTCTCGAGGACTGCATCCCAAGTAAATACCGCAAAACACGCGGCTTACTCGAGAAGTTCATCAGGGACGCACCTAAGCACAGCGCCTTACAGGTCTTTATTGGTGTACCCGAAAATATCATCTCAAAAGAAGTAAACCCATGACCGTAGACACTGCTGATTTACCGTTTATTCGTCCTTACATCCTGACCAAAGCCTTTGAAGATATTCCCGCCTCGAGTGAACTACTGGTAGACACTCGCTTGACTGGGTTAGAAGTCGGTTCGGTGTATCTGCTCGAGTTCGTCACAGGCTGCACCCTGTACCGCGTTCCTGAGACGGGTTTAGAGTTACCAGTTCTCTGAATTGTCAAGATGTCGTGGACTTGAAGGTCGGTACTTGAGCTTGAGTCCAGCACTCCTCGAACTCAGCAGGTGATTTATAGCCAATTGTGGAGTGCA
>JAYWHB010000764.1:0-2087 GCA_043777915.1 Deinococcales bacterium | reverse complement strand
TGACCCCCGAGACTCGTGACTTCTACGACCTCGAAGGGCTTTGGGCAGATGCCAAGGTTTTAGCCTAGGATTAAGTCGGCATAGATTTGGTCTAGGCTTAGGGTTGTCTCGAGACATGGAATATCTATTTCGCCATTTTCGAGCAAAACCTCAAATGTCCAAATTTCTGCATTGCGTTTGTAAACCACAACTTGGCGGGTTTTCTGGGAAATAATCGCATAGCGTTGCAGACTGGGTATTTTGGTGTACTCCTCGAGTTTTGTGCCGTTGTCGGTTTCGGCGGTGCTGTCCGATTGTACTTCGGCAATAAAACATGGATATTCTAAAGTGCGGATATTCTGTAAGGCTTCACAGGTAATCACAATGTCTGGGTAACGATACCGTGTGCCTCGGACTCGAGTTTGGATATTGGTAGCGTGCAACTTGCATTTTTTAGCTCGAGCGATTGGGCGTAAGGCTTCAACAATGTTCAATACAATGTCATCATGGGTTAAAGTTTCGCCTGCCATAGCGATTAACTGACCATCCACAAATTCATGGCGCAGTTCAGAAGTTTTTTCAAACTCGAGGTACTGTTCTACAGTCAAGGATTTTTCAGCCACTGCGGTCATAAAGACATTGTACTCGAAAAAAGGACGGCGTTAAGCCGTCCTTTCAACACTTATGCTTATGCCCAGCGCAACAAGCCAACCTCGAGCGGGTTGCTGAGGTCATCGCGGTACGGCACAGCCCGAACCCCAAGTTGCCATTCGCCAGCTTCGGGCATGGTGATGCTGCCCGTGTACTCGAGCCAGCCGTCTTCATGGGTTTTATCAAAGCTGAGGGCGGTACGGTGGAAAATACCGTTTTTACTGACCACGGCTTCTATTTGAATGTCGTCTGCTAAGAGTTTACCAAGCCAGACTCGAGCGCGAACGTGGTTATTTTCAAAAGTAGCACTTAAACGAACCTCACTCCAACCAGCGCGTTGCGTGGTTTTCCAACTCGCAATATCTTTAGCTTGGTCTATGGTCAGCGCTGTAGCTCGAGTGGCAGCAGGGGCATAAAGGTCAGTCACATAGTCTATCACTTGGCGTTGCATCGAGAATTTGGGGGCAACCGTGCGGATACCGTTGCGGACTCGCTCGAGCCAGTCGTGTTTTGCCCCGTAATAAAGCGGCGCAATTTCGTACTCGAGAATGTCATACAGGCTTTGGCAATCGCGGTCATCTTGGATGCGTAGCGATTCGTCGTCCTCGGCAAATTCACGTTCGTCGCCGATTGCCCAGCCATTTGTGCCGTCATAGGCTTCGCGCCACCAGCCGTCGAGGATTGAGAAGTTCAAGCAACCATTTAAGCTGGCTTTTTCGCCGCTTGTGCCGGAGGCTTCTAAAGGACGGCGTGGGTTGTTCAGCCAAATGTCTGAGCCTTGAACCAAATGCCGTGCCACATTCATATCGTAGTCCTCTAAGAATACAATCTTTCCTTTGAGGTCTGGGTCTTGGGAGTAGCGCCAGAGTTGTTGGATAAATTCCTTGCCGGGGTTATCGGCAGGGTGGGCTTTTCCAGCAAAAATAAATTGCACTGGGCGTTCTGGATTATTGACAATCCGTTTTAAGCGGTTGATGTCGCGGAATAAAAGCGTTGCCCGTTTATAGGTCGCAAAACGCCTCGCAAAGCCAATCGTCAGGGCAGTTTCGGATAGCACATGGGTGCTGCCAGCCGTATTGTTGCGCTCGTTAGCACGGCGTAAACGGCTGCGGGTAAATTCAACCAATTTCTTTTTCAGGGTCAGTCTAGCTTCCCAGAGCTTACTGTCTTCGATTTTCTCGAGTTGCCAAACCTTGGGGTTTTCTAACTGGCTATCCCAGTATTTAGGAAAAGCCGCATCGTAGAGTTCTGCCAGTTCATGGGCTAAAAATGTACGGGTATGAATACCGTTGGTGACATGTTTAATTGGCACTTCGGGGGCATCCGCGCCGTCCCACAAGAAGCTCCACATTCCCCTCGAGATTTGTCCGTGAAGTTCGGAAACACCGTTGGCGTAGCGACTTAGGCGCAGTGCCAGTACCGTCATCGAAAAGGTTGAACCCCATTTTTGTTGTTGG
>JAYWHB010000763.1:0-2093 GCA_043777915.1 Deinococcales bacterium | reverse complement strand
AAAAACCCCATGTTTTGCCAATGCCGTACAACACCAAATGCGAACCGACCTCGCCAAGTGTTTCATCTAAAGTGTTAAATAAGTTAATCGCCAAGACCTTGGCGGGAATAATCACTTTTGGTCCTGCATCGGTGGTGGCACGTCCTGTGCTGCTGTCTCGCTTAAAACTCTGCCAATACTCAGTGCTGAGTTCTTGCGATTGTTTCAAAAGGGCTGCATCTGCACGAGCTTTGGTGACAAAATTATCCATAACATGACTCCTTAAAATAGAACCATCCAAAGTTTACACGACAAAAAATGTATGGCATGTTCATTTGAAGCACTTATGAAGTCTGTCTCGAGTATAAAAAGTACAATCTTTGAATAAGTAATGGTTTTGGCAAATTGAAAATATATTCTTCTGGGAGGGTATATTTTCGGTCTTATCTCCTGAGAACACAAATGCGACAAAATACAAAACTTGCAGAACCTTTGAATAAGGTTAAAGACACTAAAACAAAAAATTCGCAGTCTCGAGAAACACGCTAGAATCAGACCATGCACCTATTATCAACCAATCCATACGCCAGTCACCGTAACTCGAGTTACGGCACATACGGCGCGGTTGCCACCAGCCAAGCGCTGGCGGCTCAGGCTGGGCTACAAATTCTGCGGGCTGGAGGAAACGCTGTGGATGCTGCGATTGCCACTGCCGCTTGCCTAACGGTGGTTGAACCAACCAGCAATGGTATCGGTGGCGATGCTTTTGCACTGATTTGGGACGGTACAAAACTGCATGGTTTGAATGCCTCGGGACGCTCTCCGCAGAATCTTTCAAAAACACTGCTCGAGGGGCAAGGACACAGCACCATGCCACAACAAGGCTGGCTCAGTGTGACCGTACCCGGCGTACCCGCCGCTTGGCGTGACCTGCATCAAAAATTTGGTCGCTTACCGTTTGAAGCACTACTCGAGCCAGCCATTTTGTACGCCGAGCATGGGTTTGTGGTTTCAAGTACCGTCGCCAGATTCTGGGCATATGCTGCCCAAAAATATGCACTGCTCGAGGGGCAAGAATTTAAGCCTTGGCTGGACACTTTTACTCGAGCATTCAACAGTCCAAAAGCGGGTGAAAAGTTCTTAATGCCAGACCATGCCAGAACTTTGCGCCGAATCGCCCAAAGCTACAGCCAAGATTTTTATACAGGCAGCCTTGCCCAACAAATCGAGGATTTTGCAGCCCAAACGGGCGGGGTTATTACCCAAGCCGACTTACGCGCCCACAGCAATACTTGGGTTGACCCAATCAGCACCAATTATCGGGGCTATGATGTTTGGGAAATCCCACCCAACGGACAAGGGATTGCCACTTTAAGCGCCCTCAATATCCTTGAAGATTTTGATTTATCGCGTCTGGCTCGAGACAGCGTGGAGAGTTATCATTTACAACTCGAAGCCATGAAACTCGGGTTTGCTGATGCCTTAGCCTATGTTGCCGACCCGACTCGAGCCGAAGTTCCCACGGCTGGACTGCTCGATAAAGCCTATGCTGCCCAGCGCCGCGCCCTGATTGGCGAAATGGCATTGCTGCCTATTGCTGGAAAACCGCCCAAAGGCGGCACAGTTTACTTATGCACTGCCGATTCAGACGGGATGATGGTCAGTTATATCCAAAGCAATTACGCGGGCTTTGGCAGTGGGATTGTGATTCCAAATACGGGTATTGCCCTACAAAACCGAGGCGCAAACTTTAATCTCGAGACCAACCAACCAAACTGCCTTGAACCAAATAAACGCCCCTACCACACGATTATCCCAGCTTTTCTAAGTAAAGATAACCAAGCCATCGGCGCTTTTGGGGTGATGGGCGGATTTATGCAGCCACAAGG
This sequence comes from Deinococcales bacterium, assembly GCA_043777915.1. GTDB lineage: Bacteria > Deinococcota > Deinococci > Deinococcales > JAAFIG01 > JAAFIG01. Next base: position 225 of record JAYWHB010000763.1, on the reverse strand, counting down.
ACACTTGCAAATGATTGTCAACACCATTGATTATGGACTGCATCCACAAGCCGCCCTAGACGCACCACGTTGGCAATGGACGGAACAAAAAAACATTGAACTCGAGATGCAGACCCCACAACATCTTGCCCAAGGATTACGTGCCAAAGGACATAATGTACACCTTCAACTCGAGAGTGGCAGTTTTGGACGTGGACAGATTATTTGGAAAATCGGCGATGCCCT
>JAYWHB010000762.1:0-2097 GCA_043777915.1 Deinococcales bacterium | reverse complement strand
TGTTGAGTACAATCAACGCTAAGAGGTATGGGATGTCTGCGCCTAGCACGAGTTTTCCAATTGAAGTTAGTCCTTTAATAGAAGCGGCTTATCAACGTAAGTTACGGGCTTTACTTGAAGATAAATTACCGCTTGATGTGGCTCGAGATGAATACACCACTAATTCGCTGGCACTAAGTCATTTAATGGGGCATCGTTCGGCACAAATTCGGCGAGTAACCAAGAATAATCGCAATACTCCAGAAGCCTCTAAACGACTTTTTGACTTAGCCCAAAAACAAGAAAAACTTGTTCCCGAAGAACTAGGTGTGCTTAATCAAGGTGGGCGTTACGCTAAGGAATTGGTGGCAAAACATCCCAATACGGCTTTAAGCGTCTTGCTCGAGTTGTGCCAACAAGGTTTTGGGGCGGTTGTGGCTACCAACCCAAACGCGCCAGAAAAATTACTTTGGGATTTATACACTGTGCCAGAATTACGGGTTTTTTTGGCACAGAATCCTAAACTGCCTGAAAGTCTGCAAGAGAAACTATCTATTGTTCTGGGTGATTTAGAAGATGATACTGATAATGCCGATGTGCGTTTAGAACTGGCTCGCAACCCAAGTGTGTTACCAAATACTTTGGCGCGTTTAATGGCAGACCCTGATTGGGAAGTGCGTGAAGCTATAGCGCAGCGCCCAGAAATGACCCCAGATTGGCTTCGGGCTTTGGCGCTCGATTCTTGGTTTGGGGTGCGTGAAATGGTGGCTAAACACGCTCGGACACCATCGGATGCACTCGAAGCATTAGCTCGAGATTCTGATGAGGACATTCGGGTTCGAGTGGCGATTCATGCGAACTTACCTGTGCAGTTACTGAAAACATATTCTAAAAGCCCTGAAAACCGTTTGCGAATGGCTGCCGCAGTTCATCCTAATACTTCGCAAGAGGTACTGGACAACTTAGCCGAGGATACCAACCCAAAAGTAGCCGAACTTGCTGTGTTGCGTGACCTTGAAACGGACACTTATGCCCTCGAGAAATCCGCCAAGCATAAAAGTAATTTCCGAAAATTCTTGGCTGCCACACACCCAAATACGCCCACCCCTACTCTTGAATTGCTGGCTAAAAGTTCTGTTCCAGAGATTCGGGCTTTGGTGGTAGCCCACCCAAACGCTACTCATGAATTGCGTCAACGCCTTGCCAATGATTCTGCCTCGAGCCAAGATGTTCGCTTAATTGTTATGGTACTAACACGCGCCGAGCAACCTTATGGTAAAACGGGTACTTTTGCGCTTGATGATGCCCGAATGCGTCGCGCCATTGCTGCTTCTGATAGCACCCACCCAAGTTGGCTCGAGACCTTGCGTTCGGATACTGACCGAGGGGTGCTGATGGCACTGGCGCAGAACGAGAACACTCCAAAAACCGTGTTGTTACATTTAATGAACGATGAGGTCACACGGCAGTTGATTCTTGCCCGCGATGACCTGCCTGAAGCAATGGATGAACAAATTGTACAATCTGATATTACCCTAGCATCAGGTAAGAATACTCAAGCTCGGTTTACACGCCTGAGCCGACACCCACGACTTAGGGTGCGTGGCAGGGTAGCGAGGAACGAAAATGCGCCCGAACCAATTCTAGCTGTTTTAACGCTGGACAAAGAAGTTCAAGTGCGCCTTGATTTACTCGAGAATCCAGATTTACCTGTGGCTGTAGCCAAGCAACTGATTCGCAATGACCGTTTTGAAGTTCGGCAAAAACTAGCTGGTAAAACCAGTAAGCCCGATTTTTTGATTGAACTGGCTAAAGATTCTGATACTCGAGTGTTGCAAGAATTACTAAACCGCACCGATACACCCGCCGAAGCCTTAGTGATTATGGCAGAATATCAAGAAGCTAACCGCAACGAAATCAACGAAAACCAAGTGTACCGTGCTGTGGCAAAGCATCCGAATATCAACTTGGGTGTGCTAAAGGTATTAGCTCGAGTCAAAGACCCACAAACTTGGATTTATATCGTGCAAAATCCGCAGGCTGATACACGAACCTTAAACGAATTATTTGCCAAGGGTGACGAAAGTATTCGCTGGGAAATTCTTGGGCATCCGAACA
>JAYWHB010000761.1:0-2103 GCA_043777915.1 Deinococcales bacterium | reverse complement strand
TGATTGACTCATGCAATTCCCTCCTTGGTCGTTGGCTATACAAAAATAACGAGGCAATAAGCACCTCGAGCGTAGTGTGTGAACCAGCGAACACCTGAATTGTAACTTAAATGCCTCAATTACCGCAAATCAAGCAGCAATTGCTGACGAAAAATCTCGAGGTCTTCGCGGATATAGCGCCGAATGGTGGCTTCTGGTGTTTCTGGTATTGGTTCGATGTTTTCGAGTGTCACCAAGGTGCTAAAGGCAGTATCTATCAGTTTTTCAATCTCGAGTCTGTCCGCCATGACGGGTTCTATTGCTTGCTCGAGCAAGGCTTCTAAGTCGTTAAGCGCAAAAATGTTTCTTGGGTCGGTCATCAGCACGGCTAAACCTTGGCTGGTTTTTTGATACGGGAACAATGAGTATTGACGCATGGTTTTTTCTGGGATTAAAGAACTCAAACTTAAATCTGGTGGATTTTCGGTTGGGTCAACATAAGTCACCCCAAATTGCTCGGCTAAGGTATGGGCTAAGCGACCCGAAAAAGACAGTTCCCAAGGTTGTTCGGTCGGAATGACTTGTTCGCTGGGGATGGCAATACGTGCTGCTTCTAGGTTTGCTTGGCTAACAAAACCAAGAGTTAGCAGCGCTTCGGTCAGTTCTAAGTTATGTTCTTGGGCGTGTACCAAGGCTTTGGCGCGTTGCTCGAGCCGCAGGTGTGTTTTCAACAATAAGCGCACCAAGGGTTTATCCTCGGTCTCGAGTTGTTGGGCTAAAAATTTAATTTGCGTCGGCGTGGAAATCATCGGGGTCAGGCTGCGGTCAAAAAGTGGTTCGAGGTCGGGTATTAAATTGGGTTCGCTGGTCAAAACGGTGATGCTGGTTTGGTCTTCAAAGACCGGAATACTCTGCCAGCGCATCACATCGGCTCGAGTAAAAAGCCCTGCCACAGCACTAGGAATGCTGTACTCGAGCGGGATTTTAACAAATGGAATTTTGGTTTGCGCCGCCAAAGAACGGTATAAGTCATCCTCGGCGATGTAGCCCATCCGCATCAGAAGCTCGCCAGTCCGCCCAGCTTTACCGGGTGTGCGTTCCAACAGCGCTTCCTCGAGTTGTGATTCGGTCAGTAAGCCTTCGGCAATTAAACGGTGTCCGATGCGGTTCTCGAATGGGTCACGCAGACTATTTGGATTGGCTGGGGTTAAAAATAATTCTGGATAATGTTTAGCAATTGCCCAACGCATTAAATCCCTTGGGGCTAAAAACACTTGGATATGCTGACCGACTAAACCCTTCATTTGGGCTAAGGCTTCTAAGTTTGGTGGCTCGAGACAAGCCAAATGAATATCTAAGCCTTCTTGGGCAAATGGAATGATCATTTGTAGCTGTGCCAAATGGGCTGGAATAATCCGAGCCACTTGGCGGTCAATCTGCTCGAGCATCGAAAAATTGGCTAATTCAAAACCAAAAACACGTTGGTATAACCGCAACAACGAGGCTTCTGGGACAATGGCTGTATCTATTAGAAAATCGGCTAAACGTCCACCGATTAAACTGTGCTGCTCGAGTATTTGACTTAATTCCGAAGCAGTGAGAATTTCTTCGCGCAGCAGTAAATCGGCTAATTTCTGATTTGCTTCGGAAAGTATCTGCATAAACATAGTCTACCAGTTGTTTTTAATTCTCGAGGTCAGTTCTGGCACGAGTCCAGTCTGAGACGCTAGAAATTGCCTTGAGTTGGTCTTCTGTCAGGCTTAAGTCTATTGCCCCAAGAGAATCCGCCAATTGTGTGGTGTTGTTTGCCCCAATAATTGGCGCACTCATAAATGGTTGAGCCAACATCCAAGCCAAGGTCACTCGGGTAGCGGTTGTGTCGTGTTCGGCGGCAATTTCTACCAGTTTTTCAATCAAATCTAAATTCTGTTCATTCATGCGGCTCGAGCCAATGCCACCCGCCCGCACGCTGTCTGGCAGGGGTTGCCCACGGCGGTACTTACCGGTTAAGAACCCAGCCGCGAGTGGACTGTACGGAATCACACCAATGCTGTACTCGAGACAGACCTTCGCCAGTTCGCGTTCAAAATTAGCCCTCGTGGGTTGCACCAGACTGTATTCGGG
>JAYWHB010000760.1:0-2104 GCA_043777915.1 Deinococcales bacterium | reverse complement strand
TGGGCTTGGGTTGCTCGAGGGGGCTGGGGTTGTTGTGCCGATGGGTGGGGTGCTTACGGTTGGACTCGAGATTGCGGTGCTTGGGTTGGTGGTTGTGGGGTGGAGAAAGGTATTTCAAAAATCTAGTGTTTTGTGTTGGACTCACTATTGTCGTTTTGCAACATAATCTTATTGAATTTTTCCACCTGAGAAGAGTTAAAAAGCCGACCAAAATATAAAGCATACTGGAAGAATTTACCTCTATACTCAATGGACACGCAAACTAATGGTATCAATAAAAAAGGCACATTAGTCTTCCAAATGTTTTTTGCCAATATCTCAAATATATTTGAAAATTCAACAGTTTTAACTTTTTTTATATCTATAGAATTAATTTTAATTCCGTAGAAGGTGATAAATAATAAGTTATTTGCTATATAAAATCGAAAGGCAAAAGATGTGAAAACATAAAGAACAATAATAAAAACAATTCCGAATAAATTAGTATCAATCACCTCATTAAACCCTTGAAAGACTTTAATAGAAACATAAAGCAAAATAGCTGTATGGAAAAAACTAAGAATTGAGTAAAGAAGTATCATATTTATCCTTTTCTACAATCTTTAGGCGGTGTAATTGATAAACTTCCTGCGGCTCCCAAACCAAGCCCTAAACCAATTTGGAATTGGGTTTCACCTTTCGTACCAATTGAGAAACCACCTTGAACTACACCGATACTAAATCCACCATTAAACGACCCTGAATTTATTTGGTTACTACCATTATTAGACATATTTGCAGTAAACCCGCCATAATAAACAGCAAGTCCAAGACCAAAGTTGATACTAGGTGGAGATACAGAAACACCACTTAAACCTATAGAGGTAGTTGCTTGTAATGGGTTTGCTGCTCCTGTAACGCTCAAACTGGTATTTGGCAAATTATTGATTGGAACAGTTAATTGTGATGTCAGTTTTGCACCATATCCAAAAGCAACTTCTGCGCCGGGACCTGTCGCTGAAATACTATCAAGTCTATCTGGATTCAGATTTGGACTTCTTAGATTTTGACAATAGCGATCAAATGCCATAGCAACCGAATGAAAAGCTAATATTGAATTCTTACTAATTCCAGCTTGGGTTCTCGAGTCTAGCTGACCGCCAACTCCAGAACCCGTAATCTTATTTCTTGACATATCGTACCCACCCTTACCAAATAACCAGTCTCCAAGATGATTCTGATCACCTCTATCGGTCAAAGTCGCATTCTTCGGAGCTAAACGAGCATTATTAGGATTACACGGATTAGACGCTAGAGCAGTACCAGAATTGGTCGGACAACCATCACCCATGTAGGCTTTCCTACCACCAAAACCATTATTCTTAAACGCCTCATCACACGTTCCAATTGCACCAGCACTGGCTCGAGCGCGAATACCACAAATCGCAGCGAGTTCTTTACGCCATTCAGGAATTGTAATTTGATTTGAGGCAAGTCCAACAGCTAATCCTGTTAGGAATTGAATTCGGTCTCGAGGTTCAAATTGTCCTGCTTGGAAATACCCATCTAGGGCATTCAAATCAGCTTGCGCTTGAAGTTTTGCCGCCGCCGCATCCAAGCCTTGTTGACGATACCGATTCTCAAGCTCATTTTGAGCTTCTTTACGCGCACAGGCTTCAAGATTTCCCATTTGTTGCTCTGCTTGTTGCGACGAAATTGCATCTTGGGCATCAAGTGACTTTGCCACTGCCTTAAAACAATCTACACCAGCCGATGAACTCGAGCCAACCCCATCAAATGGTCTGATGATTCTGTTTGGCGGCGCATTACTCGAGACAGCCACAACAGCACTCGAGGGAGGCTTAACAGTAATCGGATTAACAGGCACACTCGAGCTAGGAGCAACCACACTAACAGCACTACTCGAGCCAACCACAGGCGGAGCAACTTGATTTGGTGCAGTTATCGTTATTGGATTTACGATTGGCACACTCGAGGAAAGCGGGCTTTGCACACTGGTAGGGCTTACAGCACTCGAGACCGCGCTTGGCAAGGTGTTGACTGGGGCTGGTAGGGCAATTGGTTGAGCGGTTGGACTCGAGACTGCTGGGGTTGGGTTACTCGA
>JAYWHB010000759.1:0-2104 GCA_043777915.1 Deinococcales bacterium | reverse complement strand
TATGGAGATTGCTTGTGGTTTGCATAACCTTCGCTGTGCTTTTCGCAAACGGGCTTTGCGGAAATCGAGCTAGTTTCTTATTTCCGATAACGTCTACTGTACGGTGCTTTGGCTAAATTTCTCGAGCCAGACCAAACTTTGCGCCAAGAAGTCTACATCGCACTGATGGTAGCATGGCAAAAAATCCGTCCACAACTCGAGAAGATGTTTTTAGAATTGCTGTCTTTGCGGCGGCAAATTGCTAAAAATGCTGGTTTTACCAATTACCGAGAATTTATTTGGCAAAGTAAAGCGCGGTTTGATTACACGCCCGCAGATTGCCTCGAGTTTCACCAAAGCATTAAAAAAATTGTTGTGCCAATTGCCCAAAAAGCCTTTGCCAAACGCCGAGAAACCATGCAACTCGAGACACTGCGCCCGTGGGATACATCGGTTGACCCAAGCGGACTCGAGCCGTTGCGTCCTTTTACAAATGTTGGTCAACTGATTGACCAAAGTTCAAAAATTTTCTCGAGTTTATCCCCAGATTTTGGCGAGATGTTCGACACGATGCGCCAAAATAACTTGGATTTAGACAGCCGCAAAGGAAAAGGACCCGGCGGTTACTGCGACTTTTTTAATCAAAGCGGAGAAGCCTATATTTTTATGAACGCGGTCGGCACACAAGATGATATTCAGACGCTTTTTCACGAAGGCGGACATGCTTTTCATGCCTTAGAAAGTCACAAGCATCAAAAACTGATTTGGAACTACCACGGACCAATGGAATTTAACGAAGTTGCCAGCATGGGTATGGAAATGCTCGCCATGCCGTACTTAGAAGCATCCAAAGGTGGGATGTACACCGCTTTGGATGCCAAACGCGCTCGGAGTGATCATCTTTTTGATGCGGCGGTTGTATTTCTGCCCTACATGGCGTGTGTGGATGCTTTCCAGCACTGGTTATATGTAGATGCACCCGAGGATGTCAGCATAGCCACGATCAATGCAAAATGGGCAGAACTCTACTCGAGTTTCTTACCGCACCTAGATTTTAGTGGTATCGAAGATGGAATGGCATTTCGTTGGCAACGCCAAAGCCATATTTTTACTGCGCCATTTTATTATATTGAGTACGGCATTGCCCAAGTCGGTGCGTTACAAGTCTGGCAGAATGCACTCGAGAACGAAACAACGGCAGTGCAGAAATACCGCCAAGCGCTGCAAATGGGTGGAACAAAAGGCTTAAAAGAACTGTTTGAAACAGCAGGACTGACCTTGCGGTTTGACTCGAGCCACTTAGCGAGTTTAATGCAGTTGGTTGAAGCTGCCCTCGAGTGATGCAGGTACTCGAGTCGGTTTTCTAAATTCAATGTCCTCGGGTTCGCCACCATCTTCACGCACCACTAAATTTGGGTTTTGAGTGCGTAAAAATTCCACAATTCCCCAAACCAAATCATCGGGTGTACTGGCAGCACTGGTAATGCCTACGGCTTTCACACCCTCGAGCCATTCGGCTTTTATGTCATCAGCGCTGTCCACACGGTACGCCTCGGCGGTGATTTCTTCGGCGAGTTCAACTAGGCGCATACCATTACTCGAGGTCAGGCTCGAGACGACCAAGAACAAATCCACTTGTGGCGCAATGATTTTCACGGCAGCTTGACGGTTTTTGGTGGCATAACACAAATCACTTCTCGAGGGAATGGTCAGGTTCGGGAAGCGTTTTTTGAGAATATCCACGGTTTTATCGGTGTCATCCACGCTTAAGGTCGTTTGGGTCAGCACAATGCACTTGTCTGGGTCTGGGACTTGTACCGTATGCGGGTCTTGCATTTTAGGGTCAGCTTTGCGGTTTCCCACGACATTAACCAGAATGGTGTTTTCTGGGGCTTCGCCAAATGTACCAATAATCTCTTGGTGCTGGCTCGAGTCGCCAATCAAGAGAATGCTGTAGCCCATACCAGCATATCGTTTGGATTCAGAATGAACTTTTGTGACCAATGGACAAGTCGCATCCAGTGTCGTCAGACCACGTTTACCTGCTTCTTCACGTACCTTTGGCGAAATACCATGAGCGCTAAAGACTACGGTTTGTCCCTGCCCGCTCATCCCCTCGAGTTCG
>JAYWHB010000758.1:0-2105 GCA_043777915.1 Deinococcales bacterium | reverse complement strand
GGCATCTTGAGTTAAAAGCGGAAAATGCACAGCCAAACACTGTGTACTTTTTTGGAGAATCATCATGTTCAAAACGTACCTTCCGACAAAAACTGACCACGTTGGGTTGTCATAGATGCCGAAGGGATGACCCTTGGTCGTCTGGCAACGCAAATTGCCACCCTGATTCGTGGCAAACACAAACCCGATTACACCCCGCATATGGGCAATGGCGATTATGTGATTGTGGTCAATGCTGAAAAAATTGTCTTAACAGGCAATAAAATGAGTGGCAAAATCTACACCCGCTACAGTGGCTTCCCAAGTGGTTTGAAACTCGAGCCAGCCAACATTGCGATTGATAAGCACCCAGAACGGGTCATCGAACACGCGGTCTTTGGGATGTTGCCAAAAGGTCGTTTGGGTCGCACCTTGCACAACCACTTAAAAGTCTATAAGGGCGAAACCCACCCGCACGAAGCCCAACAACCAGTCAAACTCGCATTGCCATACGGCAAAAAAGAGGTGAAATAATGGCAGTCGAAATGTTCTACGGAACAGGTCGCCGCAAGGCAAGCATCGCTCGGGTATTCATTAAAAGCGGTGAAGGTCGGATTACCGTCAATGGCAAGGATTTCCAAGAGTATTTCCGCGGAATCCTCCGCGCCCTTCAAGCCCTCGAGCCACTTCGCGCTACAGGTGCAGTGGGTCGTTTTGATGCCCGTATCACCGTCGAAGGCGGCGGTCCAAGTGGTCAAATTGATGCGATTAAACTTGGGCTTGCCCGTGCCTTGGTGCGTTTAGATGGCGACAACCGTGCAAAACTTAAACCAGCCGGCTTATTGACCCGCGATTCCCGCGAAGTCGAAAGTAAGAAAGCTGGTCTTAAAAAAGCCCGTCGCGCCCCACAATTCAGCAAGCGTTAAAATTTTTGTATTCTCGAGAACGAAGGTATTTGCCTTCGTTCTTTTTTATGGCATCATCACATACCGCGTATCGCGGGGGCTATCGCCTGTTTTCTCGAGCAAGCCTGCTTGGTGCATGGTGCGTAATAAATGACTGGCTTGCGATAGATTTAAGCCCAGTGCTTGGCGCACATCGCGGTTGGCAACACTGCCAAGGGCTTTAGCAATCTCGAGAACTGTGCTGCGTTTCTCAAACCGACTGGCATCGGCTTTACGTGGCATAGGCGTAGAAGCCGTTGGCATGACTCGAGAACTCAGACGCGGCGGTATCCGCGCAAGGTGCTTGCCAAGGGCTTGTAGGGCTTCGGAAGACAGTTGCCATTGGTCTGTTTCACGCATGAGTAAACCCGCTTCCTCGAGTGGGCGCAGTGTTCGGCTGGTCTGCTCGAGTGGCAATTGCAAGGCGGTACTGAGTTGTTGCTTATCGGCGCTGCCTTCGCGTTTCAGAATAGACAGGACAATCAGGGCATCCAAACTAAATGTTCCCATTTCTTCTTGTTTACGCGCCACAAACCTTGTGAACGGCTCATCAAAATCCGGGTTGTGAATCGAAAGCTGTACACTGTCTGGGTAAGCCGTGTACTCGGGTGGTTCTTTGCCGTGGCGCAGTAAAAGGCGGTACATCCTGTCCACGCCAATTCCAGCCCGTTCGATATACCCAAGCCGTGCCAAGGCTTCGGCAAGCGTTGGGTTACGGCGTTTGGGTTGATGACGCAGAATGTTCTGCACATTTATCCCGCCCGAAAACCCGCCCGGATTGGCAATCTCGAGTTTATTGGGGTAATGATGCAACTGCACCGTATCCCTAGATGTGTAATCACGATGCACAAGCGCATTCAGAATTGCTTCGCGGTAGACGACTTCATCAAAATCCCAGACTTCGATTTGAAAAAGTCCAACATGCAGTGTTTTATACTTATTGCGTGCCTGCACCAGTTCACGCAGACGCTCGAGCATGGCGGGAATCGGACGGTGAATGGTTTCGCGGAATTCAAATTCCATGTCCCCAGCCCCATGATGGTAATAATCTAGCTCGGCTTGGGGCAAATAGCGCTTGAGGGCTTTATTTGTGCCGCACAGTAAAATACCAGCTAAATTCGGTTGTTCGCCCTCGAGTAAGCCTAAAGCCCGCAACAAATCCATATCAGGCAATTCGGCAAT
>JAYWHB010000757.1:0-5828 GCA_043777915.1 Deinococcales bacterium | reverse complement strand
ATCACCATTGAAGACACGGTTTTTTTAGGTTGCACACTCTGGACAGATTTTAATCTATTTGGCAATCCTCGAATCGCTGGAATCACCGCGATGCAAACCATGACCGATTACAAGAAAATTCGTGTCAGTCCGCAATTCTCTAAATTGCGCTCGATTGACACAACCATTATTCATCAAAAATCTAAGCGCTTTCTCGAGCAACAATTTTCCCAACATCAGGGTAAAAAGTTGGTTGTGATTACCCACCATGCGCCAAGTCAACACTCTGTCCCGCTCGAGTTTCAAACTGACATTTTGAGTGCTGCTTATGCCTCGAGCTTGGACACTTTTGTAGAAAGTTCAGGCGCAACGCTTTGGATTCATGGGCATTTGCATCAAGCTCAAGATTACTTTATCGGGCAAACTCGAGTAATTTGCAATCCACGAGGCTATCCAGACGAACTTAACACGGGGTTTTCTAACAGCCTGACAGTAGAAATTTGATTCTCAACTCAGCAAATTTTGGACATGAACCTTTATGCCAAAGTAGTTTTAGCCATATCATAAGTACCAAAAAATTCAGGACAATCAGGATGTTTGACTTCATCCCAAAGTAAACCAAGTGGACGACTAAACTGGGTTTCGGTCACACTCAAAAAACAACAACGCCCCCATCGTTGGTGGATTGGGGCGCGATTGATACGACCTTCAAAATATGGGCAGTGCCAAGTCTCGAGAATTCCATTTTGCCCCAAATGTAGTTCTTTGCAATACAGTTTATCTTTGGGGATACCAGAAAGCCTGTTACTGATGCGAGTAGCTTTTAACTTTTTGGGCATGATTTAAACATTTTAACGTCTAGCTCGAGAAGTAAGAGGGTTTTAGCGCCTTACCCTCGAGCGTGGGGTACTTAAAATTTCATTCCAAACAAAACCAGAAACAGCTTCCTTGGTGTCTATAAAACGTTTGCTGTTGCCTAAAACTGGGCGGTTGGTGGGAACAATTTCTTTGCCACGCACTTCTTGAATGCTACGCAACGCCACCACCGTCGAACCAATTTCGCCTGGAATTGAAGAAAGTCCTTCTTGCTCGGGACGAAGCCCTCGAGGGCGGTCAAAATGCGGTTGGCGATTGCTGTGACCGAGTGAATCCGGTCTCGAGTCGCGTTCGAGTTTTTCTTGGCTGCTGCTTTCTAAGTAGGTTTCGATGTTTGAAGTGATGGTGGTTTCGATTGGTTTACGGTCTTCTCGTTCCTGTGGGCGTTTCATACCCATGGGGGCTGGTGGTGGTGGCTTGCCACGTCCTAATGGCGCTTGTGGAGCAACCTGAGTCGTGGTGCGTCCCATTTTCTGAGCCAATTTGCGCCGTAATTCCTCTTGAGGATTAGCACTGGCTGTGGTGGTTTGCGTCCCCATGCCCAATGCCTCGAGAATATCGGCTTGTAAGTCTTTAAGTTCTTGCTGATTTGGTGGTGGTGGGGCTGGTCTGGATAGGGTTGCGTCTGGTTGCTCGTTGCGTTTTAAGTAGCCATCATAACTTTGTGTGGCTGGGTCAGCTTCGCGCTGTTCGGTCTCGAGCATCGAACCACGCCGACGACGTTCTTCAGCTTCTTCGGCAGCCGCTTGAGCTTCACGCAGACGCTTCCCAGAATTACCCAAGAAATTAACAACACTGGATAAAATCACAAACCCAATGATCAAAAACTCTGGGTTTTTAAGAAAAAATTGAATAATTGCGCCAATCGGATTTTGCTGATTCATCCTTTTAACCCTCTCTTGACCCTAAAGATGCACCTAACGAGCTGGGTCGCTTTTAGCCTTTTCACCTGTTACTTACTGGCATCGCGTTTAGCCGATTCAGAAATTGCGCCACGCATACTGGTGTCGGCTTGTAAATTCTGCATGTTGTAATAATCCATCACACCTAATTTGCCGCTTTTGAAGGCTTCTGCCAAAGCCAGAGGCACTTGGGATTCGGCTTCGACCACTTTGGCACGCATTTCTTGGACTCGAGCCTGCATTTCTTGCTCGACTGCCACAGCCATGGCACGGCGTTCTTCGGCTTTGGCTTGGGCGACGCGCTTTTCGGCTTCGGCTTGGTCGGTTTTTAATTGTGCGCCAATGTTTTTGCCAACATCCACTTCGGCAATATCAATACTAAGAATTTCAAAGGCAGTACCCGCGTCTAAACCTTTAGCCAGCGTAGTTTTAGAAATAATATCAGGTTGCTCGAGAACCGCTTTATGGTCTTGCGCCGCACCGATGGCAGCCACAATACCTTCACCGACACGGGCGATAATCGTTTCCTCACCCGCCCCACCGACCAACCTGTCAATTTTAACCCGCACGGTAATACGGGCTGTGGCAAGAAGTTGAATACCATCTTGTGCCATACCCGTAACCATTGGGGTTTGAATCACTTTTGGATTCACCGAGACCCGCACTGCATCCAGCACATCGCGCCCAGCAAGGTCAATGGCGGTGGCTTGCTCGAAGGTTAATGGAATTCTGGCTTTATCGGCGGCAATTAAGGCATCCACAACCTTATCAATGTTACCACCCGCTAAGAAATGCGCCTCGAGATTATTTTGAATCACATCTTTCAAGCCAGCCTTACGAGCTTTAATTAAAGGGTAGATAATTCGGGCAGGTGAAACACGCCGTAAACGCATCCCAATTAAACTTGGTAAGCCGACATTGACACCGCTTGCCAAAGCCGAAATCCACAACCCTGTTGGGATGACACTAAATAAAATCCAGAACGCCACGATGACCAAGACACCAATAAAAATAAATGCTTCCATGTAAATCCTCCTAAAGACACCACTAGACTACTCGAATTACTAGGCGAAGTCTTGGCTTTGACCACAATTGCCTAAGTCTTGGCTTTGACCACAATTCGCCTTCCCTCAACCCGAGTTACCTCTAGCATCGTACCAGCTTTAATAAACTCACCATCGGCAACCACATCCATGCGTTCGCCTTCGATACTGGCAATACCACTTGGACGCAAATCCGAAAGGGCTGTGCCGAACCTGCCCTCGAGTTTAGAAGCCAGTTGATTGGGCATGGTGGTGGCTGCGCCGCCAGTGGTTGCCATGGTGGTGTTCAAAAAAATTGAGCGATTCAAAAATGTGCTTTTCGGCAGCATCCACAAGGCTAGACCGATGCCAACCCCAGAAATAATCGCCGCCGTGCCAGCTACAACAGGAAAATTCTGACCAAATTGCAAGTAAATACTCGCTAGAATACTCCCAGCCCCCAATAAGCCAACCACGGTTGCCCCGGGGACAATCAGTAATTCCGCCATAACCAACAAAATACCAGCGATAAACAACAAAAATGCCACGGTGCTACCATTGCCAGTTAGTAAACTACCCATAAAGTAAGCCACCAATGCCAAAACCCCAATAATACCCGGAGCGGCTAAACCGGGATGAAACAGTTCAATTAAAATACCAATAATTCCAACGGCGAGTAAAATCCCAGCAATAATCGGATTGGTCAAGGTTGCCCCGATTTGCTCAGATGGCGAAAGCACGTACTTCTCGAGCCGAAGATTAGCAAAACCCGCTTGACGCACTGCATCTTCAACACTTTGGGCAGTGAAATCTGCGATATTATTTTTGACTGCTTCGGGTGCGGTCAGGGTCAGAATCTCGCCTTTTTCTTTTAGCCCCGGAATGACCTTATTGGGATTGACCATTCCCTCGGCAGCATCTTTATTGCGCCCCCTAGTCTCGGCAACACTGCGAAACTTTCCACGCACTGCACTGTTAATTTTTTCACCGACCACGCCCTCGAGTGCCTGCCCCGCTCCAGTGATTGGCAGTGCCGCGCCTATTTCCGAAGCGGGAAGCATGGCAAGTTGTTCGGCACTCATGGCAATCAGCGCCCCAGCACTAAAAGCATTTTTAACCACTGCCAACGTCGGCACTTTACTCGAGACAATCGCATCCGACATTTCAATCGCAGCATCCACTCGCCCACCGGGGGTCTGAATTTCAATCACGATTAACGGACGTTGTTCAATGTTGGCTTGCTCAATTTGCTTTTTCAAGAGTTCGGCACTTGAGGCTTGAATCTCACCTTCGACGCGCAGAATCACACCAAGTTTATCGTTTTTAGCGGGTTGCGCTAAACCAAGCCCACCCAAGAGCAGCAGTAAAGGAAAGATAAGCCGTTTCATAACCATAGTGTACGTGGTTTTATGGAAAAAGGTTTCAGTCTGGGTTACAACTCGAGACGCAGTGCGATTACAACTCGAGACGCGGTGCGATTACAACTCGAGAACACTCAGCACTTCCACATGATTGGTTTGCGGGTAAAAATCATAGGGTTGCACCAGCGTAAGCCTATAGCCACCTCGAGCCAGCTTTGCCACATCTCGCGCCCAAGTTGCTGGGTCACAGGAAATATAGACCAAACGCGGCGCTCGAGCCAACAGTAAAGCCGTTATTACATCCTTTTCCAAACCAGCCCTTGGTGGGTCAAGCACAATACAATCGGCAAAAACACCCTCGAGCCGCGAAGCATCACCACGGGTAAAACTGATGTTATCCATCTCGAGCCGCATGGCATCAGCTTGTCCTCGAGCCACGGCTTCTGGGTTAATTTCAATCACGCGGACATTGACAAAATTCTTAGCGAGGTGCAAACCCATTGTGCCACTGCCGCCGTATAAATCAATCGCTAGACCACCTGTTCCAGCCAAGTTAGCTGCCTCGAGATACATTTCTGAAGCTGCCACAGGATTGACTTGGGCAAAACTCGAGGCAGTCACCGAAACCGCAAAATCGCCGTACTGCTCGAGAATAGATTCTGCACCCCAAAGATGCTCTGTACCTGCCCGAAAACGCCCCTCGAGCGAAGCAAAAGCGTAACTAATTCCAGCCACACCCAGTTCTTTTAAGTGATATACGGCTTTTTTGAAGCGGTGCGGTTCATCTTTGGCGATTAAACAAACCAAGACCTCGCCTGTTAAAAAACTGCCGCGAAAAGCAATTTCTAGGGTTGGCTCGAGACTAGCGGCTTTAATGCTGCTTAAGCCATCGGCAATCCCGTGCATAAGGAGTGGATCGTCGTACAACATCCAAATTCGGTGCGACAATGGAATTCGGTAGCCAAGTCCAACAGGAGACAAAGCATATTGCGCCCCAGACCGGTACCGCCACTCGAGCGAACTTGGTTTGGTGGGTTGCACCACCACATCCTCGAGTTTGGCAATTCGTTGCAATGCCTCCAAGACAAAATCGCGCTTAAATTCGAGTTGCGCCTCATAACTGGCATGAGCCAAATCTGCGGTTGGCGGCGTACCACGCGGTGGTTGGACTCGGGTGATGGATGGTTCAATCACCCGCACCAGCGTCCCCTCGAGCGCTCCGCGTTTCTTTTTAAGTTCTACTTCCACCAGTTCGGTTGGCAATGCCCCAGCCACCAGCACCACGCCGCTTTCGGTACGTGCCAAGCCAAGACCACCAGAAACCAATTTTTCAATACGCACTCGAGCAGTTGTCATTGGCGCTAGTCTACCCTGTGATGTGGCTATTTCTCGAGACAAGTATCAAGCACAGTAATGGTCTCTAAATTTGTACCCTTAAATAAAGTGGCTTCGTTACCCTTATTCCACCAAGTATAGCCACTGCCCACATACCGCGCTCCAGATGCAGAAATTTGGGTTTGCATTTTTAGCTTTACGCCATTCACAATCAATGTGGCAAAAGAACCCTGAAGGTTATTTAGGTAAATCGCTTGGACTCGAGTCCCTTTTTCGCATTTGTACGCCACTTTGAACGGCGCATCAGAATCCGCATTGCCAGCCCCAGCCAAAGCGACACCAAAAAGGGATAG
>JAYWHB010000756.1:0-5854 GCA_043777915.1 Deinococcales bacterium | reverse complement strand
TCTTGACCATATACGCGCACCTTACGGGCATGGTCGCATGCCTCGCCCCTACGACAAAAATCTCGTGCTAAACCGTAGGGGTTAGGCATGCCTAACCCCTTAAAGGTCAATAATGATCCATTCTCAAATCGGGAAGTTATTTACGGACAAATCCTAATTTACTGACAACAAGCTGTCTAGCAAGTTCTATTTCTTGATCTGAACTCTCATTACCAAAATCAATTTCTAAATGTAAAGAGGTTTCAGTAAAAAAATATCTAACTAAAGTTTCTTGATTGGTCATCGCTTTATGAGCAATGACCAATTTTAGCAAATCTGATAATTCATTTCTGGATTCTTCTGGTATCAAGTTAATTAAATAAATTAAGGCTATAAAAAGTGTCAGCACATTTGGTCGTTCAAATTGAACAAGTAGAATTTTAATAAAAATTGCCTTTGCAGTTTCTCGATTCCCTTTCCGCCTTTCAATTTGTCCAAGTAATGATTGTGAAAATAAGTATAGTGCTGGATTTATTTGAGTTGAATCTCGTAAAAGAAACTTCTGAAGCCAGAATTCTGCATTCTTCAAGTCATTTATAGCTAAATAAAACTGGCATATTAAAATTTCAAAATTCGGTTGACTTCCAATGGAGCCAAGTTGAGCTATTTGATAAACTTCTATCAGTTCAGGAATAAATTTACCAGCTTCTTCTTTTGCAACATAATACAAGAGGAAATTTGCTTTTTGTATTGTCAATAAAACCTTGATACTCTCAATATTTAGTTGTTGATTTATTACATGAGCAGATTCCCATGTATTCCAAAAACCTTCAAAATCCTCGAGTTCTCGATAAACTCCTGCAACTTTTATAAGAAGCGTCACTTTCCTAGCTTTTAGATGGTCAGAATCACAGTATGCAATAGCTTCATGCAAGTAATCTAGTGCAGCTATATGTTCATAATCCAATGAGGCAATTATTCCTAAAATGTTAAATGCTTTTGATAGGTTATTTTTTCCTAAAATTGGTTCGCTTTTTGCATAATCAACTGCATATTCACTATACATTTTTGCTTTCTTGGCATTTCCTAAGCGGTAATTTAACCACGCAATCCCAATGGCTATTCCACTTAACATTAAAGGTTGGTTTACTTCATCTTTAAGTTTATTATTTGCATCTTCAAAAAATTCTATGCCCTGCAAAAAAAGTGCTTTCTGGTCAAAATAGACCACCATTTCCTCGAGTGCCGCAATTCGCTCAAAATCCTTAGTCTCGAGCGCCCAAGCCCAAGCTGCTTTTAAGTTGTCAAAATCAGTTTCTATTTTCTGCATCACAACAGCCGCTTCTGCACCTCTGATTTTTGGTAACTCGCTGCCAATTTGGTCTAGGTAAAAAATCGCGTGCTTACCTAGCATCGGTGCAAATTCCAAATCGGCTTGTAGTAACTCTAACGTGTACTCGAGAATAAGTGGATGAATCGTGTAGCGTTGTTGCCCAGCCCGTTGCACAAAGGATTTATCAATTAAATTGGCAATCTGGGATAAACTAATTTGGGCAACTTTCAAAAGCGCATGGCGGTTTGCACCATTCTTAAAGACCGCCATACGCTGTAAGCCTTGGCGTTCGGCTGGGCTGAGCAATGCCCATGAATGCAGGAACACCGCTCGGATGCTGCGTTGACGCTCGGGTAAGTCGGTGGTTTGGATTTGCAGAGCATCCATACTTTTTTGCAGGGCAGCTTGTAACTCGAGCAAACTAAATGATTTTAATTGCGGCACCGCCAGTTCTATGGCTAACGGGATACCTTGTAAGACTCGGACAATCTCTAAAATAATTTCAAGTTCTTGGTGTGTAAATTCTTGGGCGGCTCGAGCCACAAAAAGTTGGACTGCGCCACTGCTGACATTTGCAGTCTCAAGTCCAGAAATCGGGTAGACATGTTCGGCTAGTAGCCCAAGAACTTCACGGCTGGTACAGAGCAAGCGCAGATTTGGGCTGGTCTCGAGCAATTCGGCGATTAAATGAGTTTGGTCGGTCAGTTGCTCGAAATTGTCAAGAACCAATAACATGGACTTTTGAGCGATGAAGGTTTTAATCTGCTCAAGCATCGGCTGACTGGTTTGTAGAGTTATTTCTAGGGTCGTAACGACTCGAGCCAGTAAATCGTTTTCGGTTTTAGCCGTCTCGAGTGCCACAAAATAAATCCCATCTAAATATTGTTGGCTTTGCAGGGCGGTTCGGGCTGTTTCAAAGGCAAGCGTGGTTTTGCCAATGCCACCAAAGCCAAACAGGGTCAGTAACTGGGCTTGTTTTTGAAAATTAAGTAAAATTGTACTGATTTCTTGGCTTCGTCCAATAAATTCACTGCTGGACTGAGTTAAATTATGGGGTGCGAGTTGTTTTTGTTGTTCTTGGATACGATTTTGTAAGTCCTCAACACGGCGCATAAACCAAGGCTGCAAGTCGGTGCTGCCTAGTACATTCTGGGCTTGCTCGAGATAAGACAAAATCTGGTCAAGGTTTTTTTGCGCTAAAGCATCTTCACAGAGTTGTAAATAAGC
Source organism: Deinococcales bacterium (assembly GCA_043777915.1). Taxonomy (GTDB): domain Bacteria; phylum Deinococcota; class Deinococci; order Deinococcales; family JAAFIG01; genus JAAFIG01. The sequence continues at coordinate 3,315 of JAYWHB010000756.1, read as the reverse complement.
CTCGAGAACTTGGCGTTTAATAAATTGGCGGGTGGTTTTGAGCCATGCAGCCAGTTCGGTGTTATCTGGTGCTTCAAAACCCGCTAGAAATTCGCCTTGGTAAAGCCGAATAGCTGATTCCAATTGCCCTTGTTCGAGTAAATGCAGTACCTCGAGAGCATCACAAGTTCCAATAAATTCGACACTTTGCCGTGAGGTGACTAGGGCATCTGCAACAAAAGGCTTAAGCTGAAAAACCTGATTGCGTAGGCTGTTCATTGGGTCTTCGGCATCTTGCCAGAAAAAATCTGCTAGAAAATGCCGATTTTGCCGACCTTCAAACAGTAAGTAGGTCAAAAACGCCACGGCTTTAGGGCGAGTAAAAGAACGACCCTCGAGCCTGATTTGCCCTAAAGTTGACAAATGAACAGTTGTGACGGCAGTAGCGGTCATCATCCCAGTCTTAGTCTACCGTAATTTTGAGCATAAAAAATCCACCAGTTTGACTGGTGGATTCACCTGAACTTAGTCAGAGATTGCGCTGGCGATTTCCTCAAGCGTGGTTTTACCTTGCAGGGCTTTCTCGAGACCATCTTCCATTAAGGTCACAAGCCCAGCTTTTTCTCTGGCAATTTGTCTGATTTCAGTCGAAGTTTTATGTTCAATGATTGCCTTACGAACATGATCATCCACCACCATCAATTCGTGGATTGCCATACGACCTTTATAACCTGTATCACTACATTTGTTGCAGCCCAAACCTTTAACGATGGTACGTCCGACCACTTGCTCCTCACTGACTCCGAGGCGGCGTAGCACTTCAGGGTCGGCGGGCAGTTCTTGTTTGCAGTCTTTGCAGACTTTACGCACTAAACGCTGAGCCAGTACCCCAACTAAGGAAGCCGAAACATTGAAAAGTTCTACTCCCATTTCCTCGAGACGAGTAATTGCACCAGCCGCATCATTGGTGTGGAGTGTTCCGACCACCAAATGTCCTGTCAGGGCAGCTTCAACCGCAATTTTAGCGGTTTCAGTGTCACGGATTTCGCCGACCATAATAACGTCTGGGTCTTGCCGCAAAAAAGACCTAAGCGCCCGCGCAAAAGTCATCCCCGCCGCATTATTGACTTGTGATTGGTTTAAGCCTGGAATTTCGTATTCGATAGGGTCTTCAATCGTGGTGACATTAATATCTGGGGTAGCAATTCGTTTTAGGCTCGAGAAGGTCGTGTAGGACTTACCAGAACCTGTCGGACCAGTAATCAAAAAGATTCCGTAAGGGATTTGGATCAGGTCTTTGTAGCGTTCTAAATTATAATCTGAGAAACCCAAATCCTCGATTTCTGGAATATTCGTAGCTTTTTGCAAGATACGCATGACAATCTTTTCGCCGTACTTGACGGGTAAAGTAGACAGACGCAAATCGCAATTGATACCTTTAGACTTAAAGCTAACCCGACCATCTTGTGGAACACGACGTTCGGCAATATCTAAGCCGCCCATGATTTTAATACGGGCAGCAATGCTGTTGGCGCTGGCACGCGGCAGGGTGGTGATTTCTTTAAGCGAACCGTCTATACGAAAACGCACCCGTACCAAGTCTGGGGTCGGCTCGATATGAATATCCGACGCTTCAGCTAGAATCGCTTCACGGATGACATGATCGACCGTGCGAACCACGGCATTGTCATCTAGGCTCGAGTCTATTTCTTCGACTTTACCACTGCCACCTGAACCAAGGGCTGCCAGTTCTTTATTTAATTCATCGGCATTGATACTGGTCGCACCATAAGCTCGGTCAATCAGTTTTTGAATATCGCCTTCGATGGCGACGACTGGAATAATCTCGCGTCCAGTCATCAGTTTTAAGTCGTCTATCGCAAAAACATTGCGTGGGTCTTTCATTAAAACTTGCAGTGCATTGCCCTGCATCTTAAATGGAAAAAGCGTATAACGCCGCGCTTGATTTTCGGGGATTAAGGTAATCACCCCGGGGTCTGGGGCATCCTGTCCGGGATTAACAAATTCATAGCCCAATTGCACCGCCAAGGACTTCGCCAGCATTTCTGGCGAGAGTTTGCCAGACTGCACCAGCGTATCCTCGAGACGACCACCACCGGTTTTTTGCTTAGCAAGGGCGCGGTCTACCTCGTCGGCACTGGCATAGCCAAGTTCGACCAGGACTTCGCCGAGGGGTTTGGACTTCCCTTCACGGCGTTGGACTTTAAGCGCTTCGGCAAGTTGCTCACGATTGATTTTACCTTCGGTTACAAAGTCTTCGCCAAGCCGCCCTTTGGTCACATAGATACGGTCAATCAGGGCTTCAACTTGGGTCGGTGCCATCATCGAAATTCGCACTTGTTTTTTGAACAAGGCTTGAAGGTCGGGTTGACGTTTGGGTTCTGGGCAAACGATGGTGATGGTCACACCGTCATCACTTATCGGCACTGCTTGAAAACGCACCGCATCAGTACGCAGCAGTAAACTCGAGACTTCTTCTGGCACAGTAATTGAAATGCTATCTTCAATAAAAGGCGCATTGGCTTGCTCGGCAAGCACACGGAACAATTCGACTTCTGGTAAGTAGCCTAAGCGTACCAAAATTTTGCCAATCGGTTCGCCGTTGGGTTCTTGAAGCGCCAGAGCTTCCTCGAGTTGCCCATCGGTGATGACTCCTTTACGCGCCAAACGATTGCCAAGCCGTTCTTCCTCGGGGCTGGACAATTTACCAAGTTCTGGAATATCCAAGCCTAATTCGGGGTAATAGGTGGCAATTGCCCATTTAATATGGTCACGCAGGGCTTGGTGCGGGTCCACAATACTGTTGGTGGCATCTTCAATGGCTTCTATTGCCATAGTGTTCAGTGGGTCAACAAAGGCGACCCGCAATTTGCCGTTCTCGAACTTAAAGGGAAACGCCATCAGTTCTTGGGCTTTATTGCCATCTATTAAGGCGGTGACTTCGGGTTCTGGCTCAAGCAGCACCAAATTGACCAAAGGATAACCAAGTTCATCTTCGATGGCTCTGGCAATTCGCCGTTCATTGACAATGCCGTTGTCTATCAGAATATCGGCTAAACGACCGCCAAGTTCGGCGTGTTTTTCTAAGGCACGTTGTAAGTCTGTGTCTGAAACATAACCAAGTTGTAAAAGTATTGCTCCGAGGCGACGGTCTCCAATTGATAGTACGGGCATATTCCCCCTTGCGTACCGCACTGGGCGGTCATAAAACTTTGATGCACTACAGTCTAGCCCATTTTTAACCTTTGGTGTCACAACAAACTTACGCCCAAACAAAAACGGGTCACGTCGCCCCTTTTTTTAAGTTACTTTGGC
>JAYWHB010000755.1:0-5860 GCA_043777915.1 Deinococcales bacterium | reverse complement strand
CATTGGGTTTTTTCTTGGTGTTGACGTTGTTGTCTAAGTACCTGAGCATGGCGGGGTCTTTGGCGACTTCTAAAGTCAGGGTCTCAAATTTACCCAGTGCCAAACGCCGAAATAATTCGTTTTGGGTTTGTAACATAAAGCCGTTACGCACCTTATCTAAGCCACTGACAAAATGACCATGCCAAAAAAGCGTCATTTTTTCTTTTAAGGGTTCTCGAGAAACCCGCATTTTATAAAGCCACCAAGCCTGAGCTACTGGAATGGTACTGGCAACTTGCTGATTGACGGGGCGACCCGCTTCTCTCGCCGTGTTAAACTGTTCATCTAAGTCGTGCGGGTTGCGTTCTGTGCCATCAAAACTCGAGAATGATAAAAGTCTTTCGGCAGCCAGACCCACACCTAAACGGCGCAGTGCCTCAATATCCTCGATGCTGCCACCAAATCCAGCGCGGCGAAGCAAATGACTGGCATCTTCAAAGCTGTACTCTTTTGGGTTATACGGTTTCATAGTTCCTCCAATTCGGTATTTGCACCTAGGATGCAAGTCTGCTCTTAAAAGTTCCCGCGTGAAAAAAGCCACGTTCTCGAGTAGACTGGTCTGGTGATTGAAACTGTTCAGAATGACGCTTGGCGTTTAAGCCTTTGTCCGCGCCTCGGCGCAAGCCCAATTCGTTTAGAAGCCTGTATTAAAGGTCAGTGGCAAGACATCATGCGCCCGACCCCAAGCGAATTACTGGAAGGCACAAACAGTTCTAAATTCTCGAGCTACACCCTAGCCCCGTGGAGTAACCGCATCCCGAGTGGGCAATTTAGTTTTATGGGGCAAGACCATCAGTTACGCATCAATAGCCCAAAAGAACAAACAGCACGCCACGGCGATGTCCAAGACCGTGCTTGGAAAGTGGTCAATCATGGTTCAAGTCTCGAGTGCAGCTTTGACTCGAGTTGGTATCCAGACATCAATTTTCCATTTCCTTTCGCCATGACCATCACCCACACCCTGAGAAAAAGCATGTACATCACCGAGATGACCTTAACCAATACAGGTTCAAGTCCAATGCCGGCTGGAATGGGGATTCATCCTTATTTCTTGCGCCGCAGCCACACCCCAAAATTGCGCTTTAATGCCGAACACATTTACTTAACCGACTCGAGTAACGTACCAAAAAAGGCAGCCGAATCCATCCCCGAACGTTTTGATTTTACCAAGCTCAAGCCACTAGATGACCACAGTATAGACCATGTGTACCAAGGCTGGGACGGTATTTTGGAACTCGTTTGGGAAGACATCACCCTCAACCTAGAAGCCTCCGAAATTTTTGAGCATTTTGTGCTGTTCACGGCTGCGCCAGACCAAACCATTGCCCTCGAGCCAATTAGCCACGCCACCAATGCCTTTAACTTAGCCGAGCAAGGCATAGAAAACACTGGACACCGTGTTCTTGCGCCCCAAGAAAGCCTGACGGGTGACATTTGGATTTGGATTGAACCCAATGAATCGTAGCCCCTTGTGTTGTCTAAGCTAAGCCTCGAGAATAGCTTCATGAAAATCTATACCAAAACAGGGGACAGTGGGCAAACTTCTTTGTACGGCGGCGAACGAGTCGCTAAATTCTCACAGCGCGTCGAGGCTTATGGCACAGTAGACGAAGGCAACAGCGCCATCGGTATGGCTCGAGCCACCTTGCAAGACGTAGAACTGGATGCTGTGCTTGCCGAAATTCAAAATGCACTTTTTGATGTTGGGGCAGACCTTGCCACACCGATTGGCTCGAAGTACGAAAAAAATTTAGTGCGAATAGATTCCCAAGATGTTTTGAGGCTCGAGAATTTAATAGACCAGTATCAACTCGAGTGTCCAGAATTTAAGAACTTTATTCACCCCGGCGGTACATCGGCTGCGGCTGCTCTGCACCTCGCCCGAACCATTACGAGGCGTGCCGAACGTGAAGTGCTGCGTTTAGAAGAACAAGAACCCAGCAACCACGATGTTGTACTGTACTTAAATCGCCTATCAGATTTCTTATTTATTCTCTCGAGGGTTGTCAATGCCAGAAGTGGCATGTCCGAAGCTGGCTGGCATGTGAAGAGCAGGCGAAAGGCAAAAGGCGAAGGGCAAAAGTAAAACCTTTTGCCTTTTGCTGTACAATGTCGCATGGATAAATACCTCGTTGGTGGTAAAAAATGGCGCTTGAAGAACATTGACCCTGATGATATGGGTAAGTTCAAAGGTGGTTCGGGACGCGAAAAATGCGAAGCCAAAACAGCCAAATTGTACGAGCGAATTGCTGAATTGCAAGAAATCTTGTTTGCCAGTCAGTCTCGAGCCTTGCTGGTTGTTTTTCAGGCAATGGATGGCAGTGGCAAGGACAGTGCAATTAAGTATATTTTTCAAGAATGCAGCCCGAATGGGATTCGGGTGGCGTATTTCAAAGCACCGACCAGTTTAGAACTCAGTCATGATTACTTATGGCGGATTCATGCAGTTTTACCCCCCAAAGGAATCGTTGGGGTTTTGAATCGTTCTCATTACGAAGATGTTTTGGTTACAAGGGTTCGCAAGTGGGTGTCGGATAAACAAGCCGCCAAGCGCTTTAAGCAGATTCGTGGATTTGAAGAAATGCTAACTGAAGAAGGCACAAGTATTCTTAAATTTAATTTTGTGATTTCTAAAGAAGAACAAGCTATTCAACTTCAAGAACGGATTGATGACCCGACCAAACGCTGGAAATTTAACTTGGGCGACCTCGAGGAGCGTAAACTCTGGGATACCTACATGGAGATGTACGAAGAAGCCATGCTCGAGACCAGTACCGCCGTTGCGCCGTGGTATGCCGTGCCGGGCAATAATCGGTGGTATCGTAATTATGTGATTGCCTCGATTATTGTAGAAACCCTTGAAGCCATGAAACTCGAGTACCCAACGCCCAAAGGTGAGATTGACTGGGCGAACTTAAAAGTCCAATAATTATGGCAAGTCAAACTTTACGCCCCACAGTCTTAATTGCTGATGACGAACCAAGTATTCGTCAGTTCTTAGAAGTGATTCTAAGTGCTGATTTTGAGGTTTCAAGTGTGCCAGATGGTCGGGCGGCAGCCGATTACCTAAAACTGAACACCCCAGATTTGATTATCTTGGATGTCAACATGCCGCATGTGAATGGTTTAGATTTATGCGGCAAACTCAAACGAATGTTGCGCTTTGAACACACGCCAATTATTATTCTGACCGCCAACCAAGACGACCGTACCAAAGACCATGCCAAACTCTCTAAAGCCGATGTTTTTGTGACCAAACCACTTTCGGGCAAGAATTTTCTCGAGCTAACGAGGCGTTTAATTCGTGGCGAACAAGATAAAATCGAGGAATTACTGAAACAGACACGGTTTTAATGGGCTATCAGCGATGGGGTTTGAGCTATGAGCAGCAGTTGCAAGCCTCGGCTGTGCTTTGTATACTCGAGGGTAATGAAACCACAGGTTTTCTCATGGCGAATGCCAAGCAATACCCAGCTACCGTAGAGTCTTGGACTCGAGGTTCGTTGGGGCGTTGATGCGTCCCATTTTTTTTTGAAAGGATTTTATGAATAAAACGTTTTATGTGACCACCCCAATTTATTATGTCAACGACGTGCCGCACCTTGGTCATGCTTACGCAACGTTGGTTGCCGATACCTTGGCTCGGTATCACCGTTTGGCGGGTTATGACACCTATTTTTTGACGGGTACAGACGAACACGGTGAAAAAATCTGGAAAGTGGTGCAAGCCCTCGGGCGCGAACCGCAAGAGTACGTGGATGAAATTGCCGAAACTGGTTTTAAGGCACTTTGGCAACGTTGGGGCTTAAGCAACGATGATTTTATTCGCACCACCCAAACCCGCCATATTAAGTATGTTCAAAGCATCTTGCAACGCTTATACGATGCAGGCGACATTTACTTTGCCGAGTACGAAGGGTTGTACAGCATTGGTTCTGAGCGCTATGTAACCGAAAAAGAATTGGTCGAGGGAACAGATGGTGTCCGTCGCCTACCCGGAGACCGTGACCCACCGGAACTGCGCCGTGAAGCCAATTATTTTTTTAAGCTCGAGAAATACCGCCCGTGGTTAATCGAATACCTAAATGAACATCCAAATTTAATCGAGCCAGTCTCGTACCGAAACGAAGTCATGGAAATGCTGCGTGAACCAATTGGCGATTTAAGCATCTCGAGACCAGTTGGGCGTTTACCGTGGGGAATTCCGATTCCGTGGGATGTCGGCGATGTTTGTTATGTCTGGTTTGATGCACTGCTGAATTATGTTTCAGCACTCGGCGGCGAAGGCGACCCAAAGTTTGAAACCTACTGGCGCAGTGCTTGGCATTTGGTTGGTAAAGACATTCTAAAAACCCATTCGGTCTTTTGGTTGCCAATGCTTAAGGCTGCGGGCTTACCCTTATACGAAAAACTGGTGGTACATGCCCATATTCTTGGTTTTGATGGACGCAAAATGGGCAAAAGCCTAGGCAACGCGGTAGACCCAATAGAAATGGAAGAAAAATACGGCATTGATGCCCTGCGTTACGCCCTGCTGCGTGAAACAACTTTCCAAGCCGATAGTGCTTTTAGTGAAAAAAATTTGGTCAATCGCTTAAATTCTGACCTTGCCAACGACCTTGGGAATTTGCTCTCGAGGGTGCTGAGTATGCTCGAGAAGTTCCACGATGGCATTATTCCTGTTCCCGACGTTCTCGGCGCAAGGGAAGAAGGTATTAAAGCGGCTGCCTTAAAACTCCCAGACAGCACCTTGGAGGAAGTACGCGGCTTACGTTTCCATATTGCAATTGAAAAAATCATGGAATTTGTGCGTGACTTAAACCGCTATGTGGCAGAAACCAAACCTTGGGAATTGGCTAAACAGACTGATAAAAGTCGTCTAAACACCGTCTTGTACACCCTTGTCGAAGGTATCCGTGTGGCTTCAGTGTTGCTCGAGCCAGTCATCCCGAATCAAGCCAAAGAAATCCGTAGGCAGCTTGGACTCGAGCCAAGCTATGTTCTCGAGCCAGCTTGGGGACTGACCAAAAGCGGCAGCCGAATTGCCCCAGCCAGTGTCTTATTCCCCAAAGTTGAATTAAAGGAAACTCCCATGACCCCAGAAATCCCTGTCGCCCCTGTTCTCGAGACCAAAATAGAAGAATTTATTGGTATCGAAGATTTTGCCAAGGTGCAACTCCGAGTGGCTGAAGTTCTCGAGTGCGAAAAAGTCCCCAAAGCCGATAAATTACTGAAACTCACCGTCGCATTAGGCGAAGAGCGCCGCACCATTTTATCGGGCATTGCCGAGTATTACACGCCCGAAGAAATGATTGGCAAACATGTTGTGGTTGTCGCCAACCTTGCCCCACGCAAAATGCGCGGTATCGAAAGCCAAGGGATGATTTTAGCTGCCACCGACGAAAACGGCAAAGTGGTGATTGTTACTCCAGAACGTCTTGTGCCGAGTGGTGTGGAGGTTCGTTAGTTATTTCTTTTTCTTCTGACCAGTACAAACTAAGCACATTCGAGCCGTACACACGCCGTTCGAGCTTAAAGCCAGTTATGGTCGGCAACCTAATTTGAATCGGGTGCTGTGAAATCAGCACACCTTCTGGCTCGAGCTTAGCGAGTGCTAAGGCTTTAAGCGTGATTTGCTCGAGATTTTCTGTATATGGTGGGTCAAGAAAAATAATATCGTAACTTGGGGCAGACTCTAAGAATTTCAGAGCATCAGCGCGAATAATTTTTGCATCCATTTTTAATTCACGTTTGTTCTTCTCGAGAATTTCTGTGGCTTTAACATCCTTTTCGACCATCGTCACCACAAAATCTCTGGAGG
>JAYWHB010000754.1:0-5866 GCA_043777915.1 Deinococcales bacterium | reverse complement strand
TACTCGTCCCACGGCAGGGTTTCATAAATTTGGCTTTGAATTTGCCGACTTGCACCAACTGCCAAAGGTTCTTGACGACCAAACCCACGAATAAAAATTTTATCGAGTTTAGTGCTACTTTCGTTAATTAACTTGCCGTTCTCGAGCCGCATTGGGATTCGGGTGGCAGTTGGCGGAGTCAGGTAACGGATTTGCTGCCAACCTGCATGTTGCAATTTGGTGCTGCCAATTTTATAATTGCGCTGAATATGATTTGTGCCTTCTAGGGGCAATACACCAGCCGGTAAATTCCAGTCTGGACGCAAAGAAAACCTTGAATGAATCGTCCATTTTAAGCCCCAGCCCCTTGCGCCAATCAGCACCGTGCGTTTGGTTTCATTAAACGGGGCGATTGGTTGGGATGCCCACCAACCCACAACCGCTAAAATACTGCTGCACACCGCTAAACCTACTGTATAACGAAGCTCAGAGCGCTTTAGACTATACAAAAAAAGCAGCACCACAAAAGTCACCACCGACCAAAGCCCTAGGGCAAAATAACGGCGTTCTGGGGCTTTGGCGCTTGGCGCATACTGCTCGAGAATTTTGAGCAACTTAATTTGTGGTGCGACAGTTTTTATTGCCCCTAAGCCCGTGTTTCCAATTGGTATACCAGCAGGGATTTCTTTTAAGTTTGCACCCCCAGCCAAGACACTTAAAGCAGTTTGCGGTTCGAGGCGACCAAAAATCGTATGACCCGCCAAGTACAAACTCGGCTCAAGTGGCAAGCGGGTTTCATTTAATTCAAGTGGTACAGCACTGGGTTCAAAGCGTTTGGTGATTGTGCCAGTCGCACCACTTAAGGTAATTTTTACCATACGGGTCGTGGTGATTGGCAGAATTAACCGCCTTTCTCTGATTCCAGTTTCATCGGGCAGTTCTAAAAAAGCAGTAATCGGGGTTAAACCCTCGAGAACCCGCCCTTCTGAAGTCTCGAGCTTGGCAGTAAACGCCCCACTGCTTGTGGCAACTAAGCGAAATTCCACCCAGCCTTGACTCGAGAATTGCCCCTGCCAGCCAAGTTCGGCAAATGCTCCGGGTATTTGCACAACCCCTTCGTCTTCGGCTCGAGCCACACCAAATAGCAGCAATAATGCCACCAAATAGATTTGAACTCGAGTCATGGTGGCAGTTTACAAAGTAAACCAGTTAGAAGGGTGTCAGGCTTGTGTCTATGGGTTCTTAAAAAACATCATCTGCTTGTTTTGCACCCGTTGCATAAGCCACCATTTCTGACTGTACAATTTGTTGGTCTTTTAATTCTGCCACAATTGCGCCTTGGCGTAGCACCAGAACCCTGTCGCAAAGACGCTCCAAGTCAGCAAATTCAGAGGAAATCAAAATAATTGCCATGCCTTGGCTGGATAACTCGAGCAGAAAATGTTCAATCTCGTGTTTGGCAGCAATATCCACACCTTTACAAGGGTCGTTGAGCATCAGGACTTGGGGTTGCTGAATCAAGGCTCGAGCAATTAAAAGTTTTTGCTGTGTACCAGTGGATAAGTGTTGGGTTGCTTGGGCGTTGGTGTTGATTTGCATGGCATTGGTGGTTTTGAGAAATGTCTGATGCAGTGCTTTTAGTTTTAAGAACCCATACTGGCTGTGTTGTGTCAGTATCGGCATGACCACGTTTTCTTCGGCATTGAGGCTGGTGAACATACTTTGTTCGGTGTTGTTTTTGCCTACCAAAGCCATTCCAACCGCAATGGCATCTTTGGGCGATTTGATGCGTACAGCTTGATTGTTGAGGCGAATCTGTCCGTGGGTAGAGCGCTCTACCCCGTACAGTAAATTGACCAACTGGCTGCGTCCAGCCCCGACCACACCTGCTAAACCAAGAATTTCGTGTTGCTGTAAACAAAAACTGATTGGCTCGAGCAGAACTCCATCGGTCAGATTACGAACCTCGAGGGTGTTTGGTTGATCAAGTGGTTTGACTTGGCGTTTGGGTAACTCGAGGTCACGCCCGACCATCATTTGGACAATCGTTTTGCTGTTGATGTCGTCGCGTTTGAGTTCAGCCACATGTTCGCCATTGCGAAGCACTGTCACACGGTCTGCCAGTGCATAAACTTCGCTCATGCGGTGCGAGGCGTACAAAATGGCAATCCCTTCTTGGCGCAGTTGGGTAATGATTTCAAAAAAAGTTGCGGTTTCAAAATTCGATAAAGCGGCTGTGGGTTCATCGAGCAGTAAGACCTGCCCTCCGAGCAGTAGGGCTTTGGCTATTTCTACGATTTGTCGTTCGGCAATGCTCAGCTGCCAAACTTTGCGGTCGGAACTAAACGAGGCTTGGAGGCGTTTTAGCATAATTTCAGCTTCGATGTTCATGCGCTTGATGTCGGTCAAAAACCCGCGTTTGGGTTCGCAACCCATAAATACATTTTCGGCAACTGTTAATTGTGGCACAAGATTGGGTTCTTGGTACAATAAATTAATTCCAGCCGCTCGAGCCGCTAGTGGTGAACGAATTGGGGTGCTTTGTTGATTGACGCGGATTGTTCCAGAATCGGCTTCGACTGCCCCAGCCGCAATTTTCATCAAGGTGGATTTCCCTGCGCCGTTCTCGCCCATTAGAGCATGGATTTCCCCAGCGTATAAGGCAATACTGACATTTTGCAAAGCCACGACCGTAGGAAAGGCTTTACAGATATTGGTCATTTCCAGAATCGGCGCGGTTTGTTTCATAATGGTTCTGCCAAGACGGTCTGAAGTCCTCGCTGCTCGAGGTAATCACGGGCGGATTGTGGCAAGTGCGAATCGGTAATCACACACTGAATATCGCGCACAGCCGCGATGCGTAACATGGACTGTTGATTCCACTTGCTCGAGTCCACGCACAGGGCTGTCCAACTGCTGTGCTGCAAGGCAGTACGTTTAATTTCGATTTCGGGTAAGTGCTTATCGGATATGCCAAAGTCTTCGTTAAAGGCTGCGGCGGCAATAAAACAGCGTTCAAACCTCGAGGCTTCGAGTAAGCGCTGGGCTTGTTGTCCAACTACTGCGCCGGTGCTGCGGTAAATTTCGCCGCCAAGTTGTACCACCGTAATGTTATCGCTGCTGAGGGCTGCCGAAATTGCCACGGCATTGGTCACAACCCGCAATTGATTAAACTGTCTTGCCCGTAGAGCATGGGCTAACTCGAGCATTGTGCTACCCGCGTCTATAAAAATGGTTTCGCCATCTTGCACAAAATCGGCAGCAGCTTCGGCAATGGCTTGTTTGAATGGGGTGTTGACTTGCGCCCTCAGTTGGGCGCTATTGTCTAAGCGCCGCAAAATTCGTGCGCCGCCATGAACCCGTTTTATTTTACCTTGCTTATCGAGCAGTGATAAATCACGGCGGATGGTCATGTCACTGACATCTAACTGCGCCGACAAGGATTGGCTGCTACAAAAACCATGGCTGTTGAGTAAGTCGAGTATTTTTTCAAAACGCTCATCGGCGAGCATAGGTCATCCCTTTTGGTGCGCTTCTTGATGATAGATGTTTAATACTTGTTTGTTCATGTTCGTTTGTTATGTTACTACGTTTGCCGTGTTCATCACAAGTCTGGGAGGATTGCAAAGTTGTATAGCTCGAGAGAAAATTGCTGTGCTGAACACGATTGTGCTTGGATTGTCTAAAAATCAGTGCCTACCTGCCCAAATACTATTTCTGTAGACCACTTGACAATGATGTTCGTTTTTGTTTATTCTAATGCTAATCAAACGCAAAATAAGTAAATATCAAACGCAAACAAACAATTATCTGTTGAACCAAACACCGCTATTGACCAAAAGGACTCGAGATGCAGACCACTCATGCAGTTGCAGCACCCACCGTACCACCCAATTCGCTTGCCCAGCCGCTGCTCGAGATGCGTGGTATCAGCAAACGCTTTCCGGGTGTGATTGCCTTAAATGCAGTTCATTTCACTGCCTTTGCTGGCGAAGTTCATGCCCTGATGGGCGAGAACGGCGCGGGAAAATCTACCCTGATGAAAATTCTGACTGGGGTCTACAGCGCCGACGAAGGCAGTATCCACTTGGCAGGGTTGCCACTGATGCCATCTGACCCACGCAGCGCTCAACGCAATGGACTGGCAATTATTCACCAAGAACTGAACCAAGTTCCGGAATTAAGCGTGACCGAGAATTTTTTTCTTGGGCGTGAAATCAAAAACCGCTTTGGAGCGATTGAGTCGCAAAAAATGCAACTCGAGACGGTGCGTTGGTTAAAAGAACTTGGACTACAACTCGAGCCAACCCGTTTACTTAAACACCTGCGGGTAGCAGAGCGGCAACTGCTCGAGATTGCCAAAGCCATCAGCTTAAAAGCCCAAGTGCTGGTGATGGACGAACCAACCACCGCGCTGAGTGCTGCCGAAGTCAATCAGTTGTTTGCGGTCATTCAACGTTTGCGCCTTGCAAATATGGCGATTATCTATATTTCACATCGTATGGATGAAATTTTTACCATCTCTGACCGAATCACGGTACTGCGCGATGGGTGCTACATCGGCACAGAACCTGCCCAAAGCCTGACTCGAGAGCGCCTGATTCAAATGATGGTTGGACGCAACCTTGGCGAACTTTACCCCACTGTAGAACGCACCCAAGGCGCGGATGTGCTGCGGGTTCGCAACCTGAGTGTCAAAAACAGCCAAGGCAAACAAGCTCTTGAAAATCTAGACTTTACGGTTGCAGCAGGAGAAATCGTGGGCTTGGCAGGATTGTTGGGGGCTGGGCGCACCGAAACCTTAGAAGCCATTTACGGCGTGCGAACCAGCAGTGGCGAAATTTTAATCAATAACGCCAAACAAAACCTTAAATCGCCACGCCATGCGATTCGGGCTGGAATCGGTTTTGTGACCGAAGACCGCAAAGGGCAAAGCCTGATTCTGGCTCGCAGTGTCAGCGAAAATACCAGTTTAGCGGCACTCAAACAATTTACTCAAGGGCTGTTCTTAAACCTCAAACTCGAGCAAGCTCAAAATACAGCTGTGATTCAAAAACTTCGGGTTAAAACCCCCAGTCTCGAGACCCCAGTTTCGTCGTTGTCGGGTGGCAATCAACAAAAAGTGGTGCTGGCAAAATACTTGTTGAATTCGCCACAATTGCTGCTGCTCGACGAACCAACCCAAGGCATTGATGTTGGTGCAAAAGCCGAAATCTACACGATTATTAACGAACTGGCACAATCTGGCACAGCCGTGCTGCTTGCCTCGAGCGATATGCCAGAACTGTTAGCCTTATGTGACCGTATTTTGGTGATGTGCGAGGGACGAATTACGGGTCAATTGAGCCGCCAAGAAGCGACTTCGGCGCGTATTCTCGAATTTGCAACCCAATTCAAAACCCAGTATCAGGAGACCCTATGATTGCCAATTCTATTGCTAAAAAACGTAACCCTTGGCTCGAGACAGCCCTGCGCTTTCAAGGGTATTTAGGGCTGTTGATTGTCTTTTTGATCGGCTTAATTTTTTCACCAGTGCGCGATGGCAGCAATTTATTTATAGACCCAATTAACCAAGCCAATATCCTGCGCGATGTGGCAGAAACGGGAATTATTGCGGTCGGTATGACCTTTGTGATACTGGTCGGGGAAATAGACCTCAGTGTTGGTTCGGTTTTAGCTCTGACTGCGACTTTTAGCGCTGCCATGTTGGTACGCTTAAACCTTGATACCAGTGTGGTGATCGTGCTTGGCTTGGCAGTCGGTGGGTTATCGGGTTTGATTAACGGTATTGTGACCACATGGGTGCGAATTCCATCGTTTGTGGTGACACTTGCGATGATGAGTTTTGCAAGGGGCTTTGCACGTTTGGCACTGGGTGGTTTAGCCA
>JAYWHB010000753.1:0-2120 GCA_043777915.1 Deinococcales bacterium | reverse complement strand
GCCACGCCCCATCTGCTTGACGGGTGTACACTTCGGCTAAAGGCTCAGATTGTGAAAGCAAGACATACTGCTCTAAACTTGGGATGGTCTGGTAATTCTGCCATTTTTCACCACGATCAAAAATTTCGGTACTCGAGGACAAAACCTCGATAATCACAATTGGATGACGTTTCACCCGAGCAGAATCAGTCTCATCTTCCCCTGCAATATAGACATCAGGGTAATAACCGACATCTTCTGGAGTACGAACCAAAACATCGCTGGCATACAAGCGATAACCCGCCGCTCGAGCAATCGGCTTCAAAGCAATGATTAACTCAAGAATCACATGATTTTGTTTATCCGTCCCACCCGCCATGACAAACAGATTACCATCCACAAATTCATGACGCTCGAGACTCGAGACTTCAAACTCGAGGAACTGTTCAAAAGACAAAGCGGTTTTGACCGGCGCGGAACGCATACGCCATAATACCACGTTGACACATCCGCCCTCAGTTGCGTAAACTAAGCCCACGGCAATGACGAGAACCTGAGCAATCAGCATCACCTCCGAGCCAATGGAAGAAAGAGACGGCAGTGACACGCCGACCCAAATCTCGAGTAGAACCATTCGGGAGCGCCCGATACAGCGCACGCCGTTACAGACGGCACAAGGCTCGAGAACTGCAAGGCTCGAGTGAAGTTGGGTGGTAACGCGCTTTTTTCAATTGCGCCCCAGCATGACGCACAATGCGTTTGCTGGGGTTTTTTGCATAGGAGAATATATGTTACTCAAAAACGAACTGCCTCGATATGTTTTTTGGTTTGTGTTGATTGGATTTATCGCAAATACCATATCTATAATTATTGATGATTCTACAAGAGTTAGATTCACCACGAACGAAAGTGTTAATTATTCTTTTGAAGTAGCAAGTGCTGAAAATTCATATCAAAAGGCTGAAACAAATGCAAGCTACGAAATGACGGGGCGAAACTATAGTTTCTTTTATTCAAATGGTTTTAGGCAACCCAATGACTTTCAGGGGGCAAAAACTCGAGAACTCATTTATCACTTTTTCTCGTACATTCTTTTGATATTGCTAATTTCATCTATAGATATTTTCTTCAGAAACCCAAAATTGGCTTTGACGTTGACTTATTTTAGTATTTGTCTAGCTTCTATCGGAATTTTGTTCACTTTTTATGATAACGGTGTTCTGTTAAGGCTTTTTTTTAGTGAAACAGTGAATAAACTTCCTGACATCAAAGTTTATAGCCCACAAGACACACTATATAAATTGATAGCTTTTTTGGTTGGTTTAGGAATATCTATTGCCCTTAGCCGTGAAATTTTGTCCAAAGGCGGTTCATCCGCTACCGACAAAACCAATCAACCGTAGGGGCGAACCCCGTGTTCGCCCTGCCACACAACGTTTCTCGAGGTAACACGAAACAGAACTAAAAATCAGATTCAAAGGAAATTCTAAATAATGTCGTCTCACAGGGCGAGGCAAGCCCCGCCCCTACAAAAAACAAAACCAACTGTAAAACGAGGTCTTATGAAATTTAATGAAGTCAGTCCACAAGTCAGTTATAAAGACCTAGAAGCCACCGTTCTCGAGTTTTGGAAGGCTCGAGACATTTTCGGACAAACCGAACAAAAGCCTGCCCCAAGTGGCGAATTCGTTTTCTATGAAGGACCCCCTACCGCCAATGGACAACCCGCCATGCACCACGTTCTGGCTCGAGCCTTCAAGGATATTTTTCCGCGTTTTAAGGTCATGAATGGTTTTCATGTGACTCGTAAGGGCGGTTGGGATACGCATGGGCTGCCTGTTGAAATCGCAGTCGAGAAAAAAATGGGTATGAAGGGGCGTAACCACGGTTCATCCCGTGCCGAACTCGAGGAATTTAACCGCTTGTGCCGCGAGAGTGTGTTTAGCAATATCAAAGACTGGAATTATTTTACTGAACGCCTTGGCATGTGGGTAGACCTCGAGAATGCCTATGTGACTTATAAAAATGAGTACATCGAATCGGTTTGGAATCTTTTAAAACGACTTTGGGATAAGGGTCTAGTCGAACGTGATTTTAAGGTTGTGCCAGTCTCGCCGCGCATTGGTAGTACGCTTTCTAAA
>JAYWHB010000752.1:0-5873 GCA_043777915.1 Deinococcales bacterium | reverse complement strand
CGTACATGATTTCTTGGCGCGACTCGACTTCTTTATGGCTTAAAACACCATAATCACCAAAGAGCTTGATGTTCTTGTCTGAGGTAAAGACCTCGATGGCATCTAAGGCTGTTGGTAAATTTAACAAGCCTCGTTTAGCCGCTTCTTTGTGCCACGCCTCAGAGTATCCATCGCCATTAAAGACAATTCGCTTATTGGCAACATAGGTTTCTTTGACAACCTCGAGAATCGCGGTCTCGAGCGTTGTTTTTTTCTTCAATTTGGCTTCTAAGGAGACAATCAGAGCATCAATGCTTTCGGCAACAATCGTGTTTAGCACAGTAATTGGAAAAGAAATACTCTGGCTCGATCCGACTGCACGGAATTCAAATTTATTGCCCGTAAAAGCAAATGGACTGGTGCGGTTGCGGTCGCCAGCGTGCCGTGGCAGTGGTGGTAAAACTGGTGTGCCGAGTTCTAAAGTTCCAGCTTTTTTGCCGCTTCCGCCTTTACCACTGGCAATTCGGTCAAAAATGTCGGTCAATTGGTCGCCTAAGAAAATACTTAAAATGGCAGGTGGAGCTTCGTTTGCTCCTAAGCGGTGGTCGTTGCTGGCACTGGCAACCGCTAAACGCAACACGTCTTGGTGGGCGTTGACGGCGCGAATAACGGCAGCACAGAAAAACAAGAATTGCAAATTGTCTTGTGGGGTTTCGCCCGGCTCGAGCAGATTGGCACTGTCTGTTCCCATGCTCCAATTGCAGTGCTTACCAGAGCCGTTGATTCCAGCAAAAGGTTTTTCGTGCAGCAGCGCCGCCAAACCGTACTTTCGGGCGGTGTTGCGAATCGTTTGCATGGTGAGTTGCTGATGGTCGGCGGCAATGTTGCTGTTTTCATAAATTGGTGCAATTTCAAATTGCCCCGGGGCAACTTCGTTATGGCGGGTTTTAACGGGGATACCGAGGGCGTACAACTGGGCTTCAAAGTCGGACATAAACGACAAGACTCGGTTAGGGATGCTACCAAAGTAGTGATCCTCGAGTTCCTGTCCGCGTGGTGGTTTTGCACCAAATAGGGTGCGTCCGGTCATCACCAAATCTGGGCGGGTGTAATAAAATTCCTCGTCTATTAAAAAGTATTCTTGTTCTGCGCCCAATGTACTCGAGACTTTACTGGTGTTGCCAAAGTGTTTTAAGAATTTTTGTGCCGAAGTATTTAGGGCTTCAATGCTGCGTAAAAGCGGCACTTTGGTGTCCAGTGCTTCGCCCGTCCAAGAAGCAAAAGCGGTTGGGATACACAGGGTCGCACCGTTACTATGGCGCAAAATAAAGGCTGGGCTGGTGGGATCCCAAGCCGTGTAACCACGGGCTTCAAAGGTGGCGCGTAAACCACCACTGGGGAAACTCGAGGCATCGGGTTCGGCTTGAATCAGTTCTCCGCCGGTAAAAGTGGCAATCGCAGTGCCATCCGAAGTTGGCGCAACAAAAGAATCGTGTTTTTCGGCAGTTGAACCTGTAAGCGGATGAAACCAGTGGGTGTAGTGGGTCGCCCCTTTCTCGAGCGCCCAAGTTTTCATGGCGAGCGCCACCGTGTCAGCAATGGCTGGGTCTAGGGCAGTCCCTTTTTGAATCGTGGCTTGGAGGCTTTTCCAGACGGGTTTAGAGAGACGTTCACGCAGATTCTCGGTACTGAGGACATCACTGCCAAACGAACTAAAAGCATTTGGGAGCGGTTCGGTTTGCTGCCAGTTACGGCTTGCGGCTGCCACGACATCATAGTTTTTCATCTTTATTCTCCTGTCATTACTGCTATGTACAACTTACAAAAACCAGCTTAACATAAACCAATGCAAGTTGTACATCAAATTTAGGACAGTTTGTCAAAAAAAAATGACACTTCTCGAGTAACGCACTTTTTATTGGTTGATTGTTCGTAGTCTTTTGCCCAAATCGCTTTATCAGGATGTACAAGATGATTGTTACCAAGTTGTAACCTCGCATTTGTAGAGTAAAATCAGCGAAAGCCAAAGGAGCAAATATATGATTGAAAACCCAAACCTCAGCTTAGAAGAAGACAACGACGACGAAATGGTGGGAAAGTTAATCAGCCGTCGGGCTGCCCTGCGTTTATTTGGAGCAGCCGCCAGTTGCACAGCCCTACTAGGCACAACTCAACTCTCGAGCAGTAGCGCCCAAAGTACGGCTTTACCATCTTGTATTGTCCGTCCAGCCATGACCGAAGGACCATTTTTTGTGGACGAAAAACTCAACCGCTCGGATATTCGCAGCGACCCAAGCAGCAAAAAAATATCGGCTGGAGCAGCCCTGCGCCTGACTTTTTTGGTCTCGAGTGTCGGCGCTAAAGGATGTAGCCCCTTAAAAGGCGCAATGGTGGATATTTGGCAATGCGATGCGGCTGGCGTTTACTCGGATGTACAAAACGCAGTTGGGCAAAAATTCTTACGTGGACATCAAATCACCGATGCCAAAGGACAAGCCCAGTTTTTAACCGTTTACCCCGGTTGGTATCGTGGCAGAACCGTGCATATTCATTTTAAGGTACGTTACAACAATTCCGACTTTACCTCGCAGCTATTCTTTAACGATACGTTCACCGATAAAGTCTATAAAGCCGCACCGTACAGCACTCGAGGCACACGCACCACCCGAAACAGCAACGATAGGATTTACCGCAATGGGGGTACTCAGTTGTTACTAGCCACCAAAGCCGATGGTGCAGGTTACGCCGCTACCTTTGACCTTGGCTTAAATCTAGGCTGAGACTCGAGAAGAGCAAAAGCCTTTCAGTACGCACAGAATCACAATCTGTCAGCCCCTCACCCGACTCGCTTGAAGCTCGCCACCCTCCCCCAAAAAACGCTTCGCTTGGGGGAGGGTTTAGGGTATGGGGCTTTGACTTTTACATTCGTAAAAAGTGTTTTTAGAACAGCGTTTTTGGTCTTCTTGTCTCGAGACCCAAGCAAAAAAACAAACCGAACAACCCTCTCCCGCGCTTTTTGGCGGGATGAGGGTAACGAGCTTCAAGCGAGTTGGGTGAGGGTTGGGACGCGGTATGGGCTACTATATTTTGGGCAATAGGTTTTTGTTGTTCTGCACTATAGATTTCCTTAAACTGATACAAACAGGCGAATCTCGAGACCCACCAAACTGGAAGCTGAACATGACTTCCAGTTTTTTATTCCTAGCTTACGGTTTACAAAAACACTTGAAATTCCCCCAAAAAACACTTCAGAAATACAACAGCTAGAAGCTAATAACGAGAAACTAGAAACCAACAATTTTAGTTACACCAAACGTAACCCAGCCGTAACCGCCTAGGAATACATTAACCCCATGAACGCCAAGGTGTTCAAAAAAGGAGCAAATCATGAATAAGCACTTCAAAATCGGACTCGCCATTCTCGCCCTCGTCGCCGCACCACTGACTTTTAATACAGTCATGGCACAACAAACTGGTAGCACCACAACCCAACAAACTCATATGGAACACGGTGGCTCAAAGCAAGGCAAACGCGGTAGTCCAAAAGGCGCTCAAATCAGTCATATTGCCTTATTAGACGCAGCCGCCAAAGCCTTGAATCTGAGCATCGTACAACTTGACGCACAGTTACGCGCTGGACAAACCCTGACCAGCTTAGCGGTGATCCAAAAAGTCAATCTCGAGACCGTTAAGACCGCCGTACTAGGCAACTTAAAAAGCCAGTTGGATGCAGCCGTCAAAGCCAAAACCATCACCCAAGCCCAAGCCGATGAAATGCTGACTCGAGCCGCAGCCAATGCCAACTTTGGATTATTTGGCGGACGTGGCGGTGGTAGACGCTAAATAACGCTTCACTCCTCCTAAAACCAAGGATGCCACACAATGGCATCTTTGGTTTTTTTACATATGAGTTTTTACGGTTTTACATCGGTTCTTGCTGGGTCGTACAATGAATCCCACCGCCGCCAGCCGCAATTGCATCTATATTTAGTTGTATTATTTTTCGCTTTGGGAAAAGCCTTTGCAGTTTAACTCGAGCGGCTGTATCGGCTTTAGGGTCGCCAAATTCAGGCGCAATCACTGCACCATTGCAAACATAAAAATTGATATAACCAGCCGCAAAATCCTTATTCGCAAATTTATCACGGATACGGCTTGGGGCTTCAAGCACAACGATTTCTAAATTTTTACCCTTGGTATCTTTAGCGAGTCTGAGTAAGCGCAAATGCTCTTTGGTGACTTGATGATCAAATGAGGCTGGGTCTGGGTCAAAACCTGCAACCACTACACCAGGGCTGGCAAATCGAGCATAAAAATCGGTATGCCCATCGGTGATGTCCATATCTTTAATTCCGGGCAACCAAATAATTTTATCTAAACCAAGCAAGGCTTTGAGTTCTTTTTCGGCATCCTGCTTGCTGACTCCTGGATTACGGTTATCGTTTAAGACACAGCTTTCGGTAATGATTGCCGTGCCATGCCCATCTACTTCAATACCCCCACCCTCGAGAATCAGGGTTGAACTAAGTCGCGGCACACCAGCTTCTTTACAAATCAGTTTGGCAATTTTGGCATCTTCGGTAAATTCTTGTTTTTCTCCCCAGCCATTAAAATTAAAGTCAATCGCGGCTTTTTTGGCTTGGTTATTGACCACAAAAACAGCCCCCGTATCACGCGCCCACAGGTCATCCATAGGGGCAACAAGCAACTTTACTTTAGCATCCACAAGGGCTTGTGCAATTGTCAATTCTTCGGGTCTAACAAGCATAGAAACTGGTTCAAAGGCAACAATTGTATTGGCGATGCTTGCTAAGTTTTTTCGCACTTCAGGTAAAAGTTTTTTACCCCAAATAGGCTCGGTTGCGCCAAAAGCCATCCAAGTACGCTTGTGTTTATCGGCTTCATCGGGCATGCACCAAGAATCATCAAGGCTCGAGTAGGCTTGTGTGTTTGACATGGCGATTGCTCCTGTAAAAAAGCTCAGATTACGCAAAAATGCTCGTCTCGAGATCATAATTGGTATCATAACCCAACCGTTCGTTGGGGTATCCTAACCAAAAGTTGAGTGTATGAACCCACCCAAACCCGATATAACTCTACCCATGCACCGTTTCGATGACCAAGCCCGTCTTGTCTTTCATTTGGCAAGAGAAGAGGCGGTGCGTCTGGGGCATCCAAGAATTGCTGCCGAACACCTTTTACTCGGTGTTCTTAGGCTCGAGAATAATGCCACCGAAGTCTTAAACCAAATGGGCTTATCCTTAAAACATGCCAGAAACCGTTTAGAAGAAATTGTTGGCAGACGTGAGAACCTAAGCTCGTCCACCGTTCCAGACATCACCGAATCCGCCAGACTGAGCATGGAAACGGCGGCTGCCGAAGCCAGACGTTTACAAGCCGAACAAATTGGGGTTGGACATGTGCTGCTTGGGATTATCAGGCAAGCCGAAGTGACCGCCAGACAAATGAATGGCAGCACGGCTTTAACTCAAATCCTAGGCGAATATGAGGGTGGGCTACGCGGGGTGATGCGCCGTGTCCTCGAGAGCTTACGAAACCCTAGCCAAATAACACCCGAAACCCCGATTCTCGAGACGAAGCAACCTAAAGAACTGCGGCTCAATCTCGAGCCAGAACTGTACGCCAAACTCGAGCAACATGCCATTCAAAACGGGACAAGTTTAGAAATCAGCATTTTAGAGATTCTTCGGGCTACAATGCTTTAATGCTGCCAACTCGAGCCTACTTGTACGCCCATCCAGCAAAACACAGTTTGTCGCCAGTGATGCACAATGCCGCCTTAGAAGCCCTTGGTATCAAAGCTCGGTATGAGGCAAGGGATGTGTCACCGCAGAGTCTTTTGGCGGCACTCGAGGAGTTACGCCATTCAGGAG
>JAYWHB010000751.1:0-2135 GCA_043777915.1 Deinococcales bacterium | reverse complement strand
GAGAAGATGATATTCTGCACCTTAAGGAGCAATCCCAAAAGTTATGCAAAGTATCCCTTTCAGCCGTTTGGCTGTGAAAAATTCCCCAAAGGAGCCATCATGGATCAATTACTTATTGGTCTGCTTTTTGGCATTCTTGTCGGGGCTGGAGTCATTTACGCCGTTCTCAATGCGAATTTCAAGCGCACCCTCGAGACTCGGAGCAATGCTGACACGGAAATCCGTGAAGCCGCGCAACGTGAAGCCGAAACCATCCGACGTGAAGCCGAAGCAGTTAAATTACAAGCCACCTCGCTTAAAGCCCAAGCTGAGTCTGATGCAGTGCGAATTAAACAAGAGGTTGAATTACGCGCTCGAGACGAGGCATTGGCATTTCAGAACAAGTTAGAGTCTGAACTTAGAACAAAATTTGAACTCGAGTCTACTCGAGAGCGTGAAGTTATTAAAGCTGACCGCGAAACCATCAAAGCTGACCGTGACGGCTTAAAATCCGAGCGTGACGGTCTGCGTTCCGAACGTGAAGAACTGCGCCTTGAATCGGAGCGTTTATCGAGACGCGGCGAACAAATGGACATTCGCGCCAGTAAACTCGACCAACTCGAGGAAACGCTCAATGCCGATAAGAAGCGCAACAGCGAATTACAGGTCAGTTTAGAACAAAAAATCCATGAATCTGAGCTTAAACTCTACGAAGTTGCTCAATTGACCCGCGAAGCCGCCGCCAAGCAAATTTTAGAAAAGTTAGATGATGAACTCGAGGAAGAAAAAGTGGTGCGGATTCGCACGATGATGAATCGTGTCAATTTGGATGTCAAACGCCAAACCCAAAGTATTATTGCCCAAGCGATTCAACGCAGCGCCTCGGAAACCACGGCTCAGATTAGTGTCAGCGTCGTGCCGATTCCGTCGGACGCGATGAAAGGCAGAATCATCGGGCGTGAAGGACGCAACATCAGGGCATTTGAGGCTTTAACGGGCGTAGACCTGATTATTGACGATACCCCAGAAGCCGTGATTTTAAGCAGCTTTAACCCTATTCGCCGTGAAGTTGCCGTCAAAGCCCTCGAGCAATTGGTCGGTGACGGACGAATCCACCCAACCCGCATTGAAGAAGTGGTACAAAAAGCCCAAGACGAAATGAAAACCTATATTCTCGAGCGTGGCGAAGAAGCCGCCATCGAAGCCAATGTGGTTGGCTTAAAACCCGGACTACTGCAACTGATGGGCAGAATGCACTTTCGCACCAGTTACGCCCAGAATGTCTTGAAGCACAGCATTCAAGTCGCCCACCTGACGGGCATTATGGCAGCCGAACTCGGCTTGGATGCAGTCATGGCACGTCGGGCTGGCTTACTGCACGACATTGGCAAAAGCATTGACCTCGAAATCGAAGGAACTCACGTAGACATTGGTATCACCCTCGCCAAGCGCTTTGGCGAACCGTTTGAAGTGATAGACGCAATTGCTCACCATCACGACCCAGAAAATGGCGAGAGCGTTTACAGTGTGTTAGCCGCCGCCGCCGATGCAATCAGTGCTGCTCGCCCAGGCGCACGCCGCGAAGACCTCGAGACCTACGTTAAGCGTTTACAGCAACTCGAGACAATTGCAGTTTCTTTTCCCGGTGTGGAAAATGCCTTTGCGATTCAAGCCGGACGTGAAGTGCGTGTCATTGTGCAACCCGATAAAGTATCAGACAGCAAAGCCACGATGTTGGCAAGGGAAATTGCCACTCGAATCGAGCAAGATATGGAATACCCCGGGCAAGTGCAAGTTACAGTGGTTCGAGAAATGCGTTCAGTCGAATACGCAAGATAATTTAGATTGATTCATTTGGGGCTTGGAATTCCAAGTCCCATTTTTTATGCTCGAGACAAAGGTGTTTGCTCGAGATTAGTTCGCATCCTGACACTTGGTATACTCTAGCAATGCAGTCACTCCTTCCTCCATTTTTTTCGCAAATATCCAGTGCTAAACGAATTTTACTGGCTGGGGCAGGTGGCGGCTTTGACATTTATTGTGGATTACCCTTGTATTTTGCGCTGCGAGAAGCTGGCAAAGAAGTTTTTTTGGCTAATCTTTCGTTTTCGATGTTGGACACCGTGCCGAGCATCACCACTGGTTTACACGAAGTT
>JAYWHB010000750.1:0-5907 GCA_043777915.1 Deinococcales bacterium | reverse complement strand
CAAGATTTTAAGTCTTTCACCAGTTCATTATGCACTGCCTAGAGTATAAATCCCAGTCTCGAGTACCAAATGGGTCATACGAACATCAAAATCTTCTTGTGCTAAAGAATCCAGTAGCAAAGCCGATTGGGTCACACCGCACAAGGCACAATCAGGGCGCAACTGCGGCAGTAATCGGTCATAGAACCCACCACCGTAGCCTAAGCGTCCACCAGACCGTGTAAATGCCAAGCCCGGTACAAGTGCCACATCTACCAAGCTCGGCTCGAGTCTTGGCGCAGAAGCTGGCGGCTCGAGAATGCCGTACTGATTTGGCACAGTCGCAAGGGCAAAATCATGTAGAGTTAGAATCCCTTTTTCTTGGACTCGAGTGGTCAGAAAACGAATTTCTGGCAGCAGCAATGGCAAAACATCCAAAGAAATTTCAGAACCAAATGCTTTGTATGCCAATACCACCTTTGGTTTTAACACCTCGAGCCACAAAGCCAATTCAGCACACACCGCACCCGAGACATCAGGCAGTTTAACCCGTAAGCCTTTCTGCTCGAGCCGTTGTTGCTGTTTACTTAATTGCATGACAAATCATACTTTGCTAAGAGTGTGTTTATAAATAATGCTAATTTGAGAACTCGAGCCAGTGGTTATTTTTGCTGTTTTCCATCAATATAAACCGCTTCTAGGCTTAAATCTTCGCGCAGCACCACTAAATCGGCTCGAGCATTCTTAGCAATTTTGCCGCAGTCGGTTAGCCCTAAATACTGGGCAGGGTGGCTGGAAGCCAGTTTAACTGCCACCTCAAGCGCCAGTCCAGCCTTGACCGCGTTCTGGACTGCACCAAGCATGGTCAGAACACTGCCCGCCAGTGTGCCATCTGGCAGTTTGACCGCGCCGTTCTCGAGCCTCGCCATTTGTCCACCAAGGTCGTACTGTCCGTCTGGCATTCCCGATGCCCGCATTGCATCGGTAATCAGCATCAGTTTTTCTGGTTTGGCAAAAAAAGCCGCCCGGAAACTCGAGGGGTGAACGTGCAGAAAATCCAGAATCACTTCGCCGTAGGCGTTAGGATTACCAAGCAGCGCCCCTAGCACCCCGGGTTTGCGTCCCTCGAGTCCGCCCATGGCGTTGTACAGGTGTGTACCACTGATTTGTGTAGCGCGTTTTAATTGGCTGGCGAGTTCAAAAATTTTGCTTGCATCTTCGCTTGTGCCAATCGTGTGTCCTAAACTGACCCGCACTCCAGCCTCGAGAAACAGTTTGGCTGCCTCGAGCGCATGTGGAATTTCAGGGGCAAGTGTGACAACTTTAATCACTTCTAACTCGAGAACAGCTTGGACACGTTCTGGAGTTGGGTCAAGCGTAAATGGCGGTTGCGCCCCAAGTTTATACGGTGAGACAAAGGGTCCTTCTAAATGCGCCCCTAAAATTCTCGAGCCAGTCCAATGGGGGGTGTTCATGGCTTTATGGGTATTTTTTAAGGCGCTTAAAACATTTTTCCAAGGATTGGTGATGGTGGTCGCTAAAAGCGCAGTTGTGCCGTGCTGGGCATGATATGCCGCTAGTTTCTGAATGCCCTCGAGTCCGTCCATCGTGTCGCCGCCGCCACCGCCATGCACATGGACATCTATAAATCCGGGGACAATAAATCGGTTGGGGGCATTTAATTTGGAGCGAATCCCAAGAATCCGAGTATCAAATTCAAGTTCGCCACTGTGCCAACCCCGAGGGGTGAGAATCTGACCAGATAATTTCATGCCCTAAAGCATACGTCACACTGCCCTAGAGCATACGTCACGCTTTGAAGTACAGTGTACAAATGATGTCCTTGCAAGAAACACTCTATCCAGCGCTGGTCTCGAGGGTCGAACCCGATTCGGCTGCCCAAAAAGCGGGTGTCCAAGCAGGTGATTCACTGATTCGGGTCAACAATAAAGCCATTACCGATATTCTGGCGTATCGTCGTGAACTCGAGATTGGCGATGTGACGCTCGAGGTACAGCGCACTGACGGCTCGAGTCTGCATTTTGCGGTCTCTTGGGAAGACCCCGGTCTCGAGTTTAGCGAGGTTCTTTTTGACGGCATTAAAATCTGTGCCAATAAATGCGAATTTTGTTATGTGCATCAGATGCCTAAAGGCTTTCGTAAGAGTCTGTATGTGATGGATGACGATTACCGTTTGTCGTTTTTATACGGTTCGTTCGTGACCTTAACCAATTTATCAGAACATGATTTTGACCGAATTTTATCAGAAAACCTTTCGCCGCTTTATGTTTCGGTTCACAGCACCGACCAAGCCTTACGTGCCGACATGATGAAATGGTGGCGCTTAAAAGTCAAAGACCCCGAAAGCACCAAAATCCAAGAAACCCTAAAACGTCTCGAGTCCATAGATTTGTACACCCAATTGGTGCTATTGCCAAACCGCAACGATGGGGTGCATCTCGAGGAAAGCCTAGAGTACCTCTCGAGCCTACCCAATGTGCTTTCGGTCGCCTGTGTGCCGCTTGGATTGACTGACCACCGTAAGAATTTGCCCTCATTGCGCCCATTTAACCGCGAAGAAGCTGCCGATGTGTTGCGAATTGCCCATAAATGGCAAAAGAAAATGTTTAGTGAACGCGGTACACGCTTTATTTTCCCCTCCGATGAATTTTATATTTTGGCTGGTGAACCGCTCCCGCCCGAAGAGGCATATGAAGGCTACCCGATGCTCGAGAACGGTGTCGGCATGGTCAGGGATTTTTTAAGCGGCGAATTACCACCCTTACCCAAAGCCGTACCGGGAACAAAAGTGATTTTGGGTACAGGCAAGCTCTTTGCGCCGATTCTGGATTTAGCCCTCGAGCCGCTTCGGGCAGTGCGTGGACTGCACTTAGAGGTGCGGGCATTAGAGAATAAGACCTTTGGGACTGTCACCACCGTGGCGGGATTACTGACTGGGCGGTGTTTTCTCGAGAATATCGAGGCATCCGAAGCTGACCTGCTGGTTGTCAGCCCAAGCACCCTTCGCTACGGTACAGAGTTAATGCTCGACGATATAAGTTTAACTAACTTACGCCAAAATCTAAAAATGGATGTGCGTTCTGGTGGCAAGAATCTAGGCGAACTGGCAAGGGTGATTCTCGAGAATGCCCAAAGCAGTTTGCCGCAATTTGGCTATAGCGCCCACGCGGTTAAAGAACGCAGGGCTTAAAACCTAAATTTAGAGCCTCCGAAAGGTCTTGTTTTTAGGTTTTGTCAATAAATGCGTGAATGAAAAAACAGGGCGAACACGGGGGTTCGCCCCTACCTCACGCATTTTTTATACCATGACCGTAGGGACAGGCGACCATGCCCGAAGGTGCATCTTATGGTCAAGAGACCCCTGTGTCTGTCCTGTTACAACGATGAAATGGCATTCTTTCGGAGGCTCTACCTAACTTTTAGTTCAGTTGTTTTTTTAAGGGTTTATCTCCTAGAATCTGAATTCGGGTGAGAACTCGAAAGGGGAGTACAGTATGTTAGAAGGTTTTAAGAATTTTTTGATGCGCGGTAACGTGGTTGACTTAGCGGTTGGTGTGATTATCGCAGGGGCATTTGGGGCAGTCACGGCTTCTTTGGTGGCAGATGTTTTTACTCCACTTTTGGGAATGCTCTTTGGCGCTCCAGACTTCTCGAGTATTGTGATTGGTGCTGGCGCAGATGGCAAGGGCGGTATTTTAATTGGTAAGTTCATCAATTCAATCATCAACTTTATGATGGTGGCTGCGGCAGTGTACTTTTTTATTGTTGTGCCAATGAACAGAATGAAAAAAACAGAAGTGGCGGCGGGTCCGACAGCCGACCAAGCCTTACTGACCGAAATTCGTGACTTATTAAAAAAATAAGTTTTTTTTGGAAACTTGAGTCTTTTGGCTCGAGTTTTTATTTGAATTCCGTAAACGTTTTCGTGGTAAACTGACAATTGCTTGACAATTCAAGGAGGACTTATGAAACGACGTTTAATCGCGCTGTCGGTGTTGTTATCCACAACAGCATTTGCAGCAGACCCCAAAGGCGCTCCACAAATGACCGCCATGCCTAAACTTGGTGTGGTTGAAGGAAAGTATGGAGGCAGCTACACCCTGATGCTCCCCGCCGCACCGGGCAGCTTTAATTATTACGGAATTACCGATAATAATGCCTACACCGCTCTTGGCAATGTCTTTGAGGGCTTGGTCGAGTACAACCTCGATACTTATAAAATGGAACCCAGCTTGGCACAATCTTGGACAACTTCTGAGGACGGCAAGGTCTACACCTTTAAGTTACGCCGTGGGGTCAAATGGCACGATGGTCAGGATTTTAATGCCGACGATGTGGTCTTTACCTTTAACAACATGATTCTCAATCCACAAGCCCGTGGTAACAGCGCGGCGGGTTTCCCGGCAGGTACAAAATTTGAAAAAGTAGACGAGTACACGATGCGAATGACCATGCCTTCACCATCTGGCGCGATTCTGCAACAACTGCGTACTTTTATCATGCCCAAGCACAAATTACTAAAATTCAGCATCGAAGGTGGGGCTGCTCCCGCCGACATCAACACCGCTTGGGGGACAAACACCAACCTCGCCGATATTGTTGGCACAGGACCATTTAAGTTCACCAGTTATACCGCCGATCAAAAATTGGTGCTTGGCAAGAACACGAATTACTGGAAATCGGATGCTTTTGGCAACAAGTTACCCTATATTGACCGTCTCGAGTACCTGATTATCAAAGACAGCAACGCCCAAATTGCCCAAATGAAATCGGGTGGTATAGATGCGCTTAACATCACGGGTGCGTTGTTTCCAGAACTCAAAGCCGCCGAAGTCGCTGGGGCAAATTTCAAAGTGATTCGCGCATCTGCCCTTTTTGGAAGTCCACCACACTTGGCTTTTAATTTTGATGCCAAAGACTCTGACTTGGCTCGCTTATTCAGCAACGATAAATTCCGTCAGGCAGTCCAGCCAGCCGTCAACCGCAAACGCATCATTGATGATATTTTTAACGGACTTGCCGAATTGCCCGGTACACCTGTTGCTCCAGTCTCGAGTTGGTATTATGACACTCGCGGCTATCTTGGCAATTACGATTTAAGAGCCGCCAATGCTGCACTGGACGCACTGGGCTTAAAAGACACCAATGGTGATGGAATTCGCAACTTTGCGGGTGGCAAAGAAATGGAATTTAGCTTAATTGCCCCAAACGACAATCCATTTTTCCCCGGACACTTAATTGCCCCAGTCATTCAAGCTGACTTAAAGTTAATAGGCATCAAAGCCAATTTGCAAATCCTGACCACTTCTGCCACTTTTTCTAAAGCCAATGCTGGAGATTTTGAAGCGGCTGTCTACGGCTTTGGCAACCAACCAGACCCACAACTCCGCAAAGCCATTTGGCAACCCGGCGGCGATTTGTACTACTGGCACTCGAGCTTACGTCCAAAGCCCGGACAACCCATCAGCAAAGCCAACATGAAAAGCTGGGAAAAGCGCTTATTTGATATTTTTGAAGAAGCCAGCAAAATTACTGACCAAGGCAGACGCGGCGCACTCTATGACGAATGGCAACTTCTAAACGCCAAGTACCTCCCCGTGATTATGATTGCTAAGCCAGCCAATATCGCGGCAGTCAGCAACAAAATTGGCAACTTTGTCTATAATTTGGGTCCGATTCCTTCGTATGTGACCAATCAGATTATTTTTAATAAGTAAAGCCAATCTCGAGAAAGCGCAGCCTTTTTGGGCTGCGCTTTTTTAATCCCATTCGCATCAGTTTAAGGAAATTATACCAAATTTAGGTAGATAAGTGTTTCCCGTGTAAACTACAAGAATGTGTAGACCAAGATTTATCAAATTAAGCCCAGAAGAAGATAGCCAATTACGCCAACTCGAGCAAGCCCAC
>JAYWHB010000749.1:0-2137 GCA_043777915.1 Deinococcales bacterium | reverse complement strand
GCAGACAAAGAGAGGCGTATCCTGACTGATTACAAATAAGTTGATTGAATCTCGAGTGCATTCTGTGTGAGTTCTGGGATGCGCTCGAGATTGATATTGAGAAGCGGTAAAACGATTTCTGTGGGTAAATTCCCGATTAACTCATCACTTGCAAATGGGCAACCGCCAATGCCGCCAAGTGTACCCTCGAGCCATACAATTCCAGCGTCAAGTGCAGCTTGGGCTAGACCTACCGCATCTTCGGCTCGAGCGTGAAGATGTACACCCATGCCAGAAGTTCCGAAGCGCTGTACCACTGCCGTACTGACTTCATACACTCGAGTTGCATCGGCAATTCCATAAGTATCGGCAAGAACAATGTTTTGAATGCCAATTTCGCGCAAGGTTGCCACGCTTTCGAGAACCAATTCCACATCCCACGGGTCATTGTACGGGTTGCCGAAGCCCATTGATAGGTAAATCACCAACCGTAAATGCTCGGCTCGAGACTGAATTTCTTGCACCAACGCCCATGAATCTTTGAGTGATTTATTGGTGTTGCGACGTTGGAATGTATCTGAAATGGATAATGGATAGCCAACACTGGTGACTTTTTTGCAAGCCAAGGCTCGAGTTAATCCTTTTTGATTGGCGATAATGCAGAGTAAATCGGCTTTGGTTTCGGGGAGGGCTTCAAGTACCGCTTCGGTGTCCGCCATTTGTGGTACCGCGTGACTCGAGACAAAACTGCCACAGTCTAGGTGCGTAAATCCAGCCCCTAATAAGTTTGCCAAGTGCCTAATTTTTTGCCCAGTGGGAATGAAAGTTTGCATTCCCTGCCAAGCATCACGTGGGCATTCAACGTACATCACAACAACCTCAGTTGGGCTAATTTAGCTTCCGTGACCCGATTTTTTCCATTTTTCTTGGCATGGTACTG
The DNA here is from genome assembly GCA_043777915.1 of Deinococcales bacterium. Lineage (GTDB taxonomy): Bacteria > Deinococcota > Deinococci > Deinococcales > JAAFIG01 > JAAFIG01. Next base: position 1,218 of record JAYWHB010000749.1, on the reverse strand, counting down.
GGCATCATCGGTGCGTTTGATCAGTTGGGTCAGGTTTTCTTGTGGCTCGAGTTGGGCTACGCCTACACTGACGGTTACTCGGATGTTTTTTGTTTCAATCACAAACGGGTGGGCGGCAATAATTTGGTTTAGTTCCGAGGCGAGTTTAACCGCATTCTCGAGTGGACAGTTTTTTAGGAGCATTAAAAATTCTTCGCCACCCCAGCGAATCATTGTATCGCTGTTGCGGAGTACGGTTTTACTTACATTCACCACCTCGCGCAGTACCGTGTCACCGGCACTGTGTCCGTAAGTATCATTGATTTTTTTGAAATCATCAATATCAAAAATAATCAAACTCAAGGCTTTTTGTTCACGCTTACTTTCTTTTTCGGCTTGCTCGAGTAGGGCTTCGCCTATCGAACGGTTATTTGCGCCTGTCAAAGCATCGGTGGTGGCAAAAAACTCAAGCCGACGCTGATACTGATTGATTGCCAGTACCGTCAAACCCAAAACCAGTGCCGTGGCAATAATCCCAAATAATAAATTCAGTAATAACAAGCGTAAAAATGGCGCGGTGGCACTGCTTTCATCTTGTTCAATCAGTAAGTACCAACCCAATTCGCTGATGTACCTTGAATTGAGTTGAACCGTCGCACCTTGGCGGGTAAACGAAGTTTGTTTTGCATTTTTGTTACTTAAAATCTGAGCTGCCACAGTGCCAATTCCTTCTAGGTCTTTAATCGAAATTTGACGGATGTCTTTGACTCCAAAGTGCTGTTTATCTGCTAACATCAGATTGCCCTGATTGGAAACAAAATAGACCCGTTGTGAAAACCGATCCTCGATTCTCGAGATCAGTTTATTGAGTGAATCAAAAGTAACCCCTACCCCAGTCACACCAAGTAAACGACCGCCAGCATCAAGTAAACGATAATTGATAAAAATAGTCAGTTGGTTACGGTTGGCTTGGTCGGTGTCGGAACTGAGTTCATAGCGGGCTTTTTGGGCGGTAAAGCGAAAATACCAGTCGTCTCGAGGGTCGGTTTTCGCTAAAGTTTTTAAGATACCGCCCGCGTAATAGTATTTCTTGCTGCGTTCGGAAATAAAAAAACTAGTGTTGGCATTAAACTGTTTTTTGATATTGGCAAGGTAACGAATCACCGATTGGGGGTTATTTTCGCCACTCAGCACCCAGTCTCGCAAAAAAGTGTTTTCTGCCATTTGTGCCGAAATAAA
>JAYWHB010000748.1:0-2137 GCA_043777915.1 Deinococcales bacterium | reverse complement strand
CCTGCATTTGCAGGAAGAGTAGAGGGCTTTAGCCTAAAAGCGACTTTGTGTCGCAATATCGAAGCTACCGGCTTCAGCCGGTAGTATTTAGGTCACTTCAAACTTACGCAGAATTACGGGTTTGGTCGGCTCACTGGTCAGGTTCAAAACGCGCCCACCTCGAGCGTTGGCTTTTAGGGCGCTTCGGGTTTCTAGCACACACGCCAGATGTGACCGAGAAGTGGATAGAAGCCAACCTTAGCGCCAAAAAGAACGGCTACCCGATTTCTGGGGCAGATGCTTGGATAGCTGCCACTGCCCTAAGTTCTGGGTTGTTACTTCTAACGGCAGACAAAAACGACTTCTTGGGCGTGGATGGGATTAAACTGCTTTCAGTTTAATCACTCAAGCCAAAATCATGAGCCGCGCCCAAGCGCCATGATTTCGGCTCGAGCGAGATTAGACAGGGCAGTGTCGCTCATTGGATCAAGCCCCAAGTAAATTTGACGGGCTTTAATTTTACTTGCACCTTCATCCGAGCCAAAATACTTGGCAATGCCCGTTACAAATTCGGTCACTGGGTCAAAGACTTCGCCCGTGACAGGATTAACCGAACGCCTAAACCTTGGGCTGTCCATTTTGGCAAGCAAACTTGTGGCTACACCTCTGACTTGGGCGTGTAGTTGCTCGAGAATCGGTTTAGGTTCTTGTTTTGCTCTGACAATTCCAGCCTCACCCGCATTGTGAGCGCCTTGAATAATCGTCCAGAGTTCCGAGGCTGGGCGTTTTCTCACCGCATCATGCGTGACATTGTAAGGGCTGCCTGTATGGTGTACCAGCCATTCATGGGAGAGTCTAGGAATTGCCAGTAAGCACATCCCAAAGTCTCTGAGGTCAAGCACAGCGCCGTCTATTTCAATGGCGCGTAAGAAGTCACCCGATAGTCCGAACTCAGTCCGCCAAACGGGTGATTCACCATCCCAACCGTTTTGAAGCCAGACATCACGCATAAACTCTTTACCATGCACAGCAAGGGCGTTTAGTTTGTCGTAACGCCTTGCAAACAATGGGCTTTGGTAGCGCCCAAAGTACACGGTTTGAAGTTCACTTGAACCATTACTAACAACCCGCGTGACTTCGCCTAGGTCTGGGTCAAAACCAACACCGTTCAGGGTTCGCTCGAGTACCCATGTCAAATTGTCCGCGTCCATGTCTCGAGCCGCCGCCAGTTCCTTAACCTTGGTTTGAAGTAAAACGGAATTGAGTATTGTGTTCTGTTCGTGCTGGGCGTGTGGGTTTGGTTTTCCGTTCCCACCCCCTTTGTTACCCCCCTTGTTATTCCTTGGGGGAGCTTTTTTGCTGTCTCGAATCATCCTGTCAAAAATGCCTTCAAGTGTCAGTTTCTTAAAGGCATCACGTTTTTTAGAACGACAAGTGTACAAGTCAAGGTCTGACCACCTCATGCCGCGTGGTTCTTGGGTATCCACGGTTAAGTCTATGTTTGAAACTCGGTAGAAGTCTGGAGAAACACCTTTAGGCATTTCTAGCGCCTCGAGTGGGTCAGGGCTGCACATGACTGTCTCGAGCAATTCTAGGTACTCTATGGCGGCTTGTGTACCTTTGAACTGCAAAAATTCAGAACGAAAGGTGATAAAGAATTGTCCAGTCTGACCAGCGACAGCTTTATCCCACTTATCTGGATTCCAGACTTTTATCTCACAGATTTTAGGATTGGACAAGCCAAAGTCATAATGACCCCCGGTACGAGCGAACACGGTTAAGCTGCCAAGGTCCGGGTGTTGAATCACTAGCTTCTCGAGTTCTGGGTTTTGCTCGAGTTTGGCACGGTACTCGAGGACTTGTTTTTGTACATCTCGTAGCCACTGGGAAGGCTGGGCGTTCTTGCTTAGCCGAAGCATCAGGGTATCAATCACTTGATTAACCAGCTTTGGGACTGTCTTGCTACTCGAGCGGCGGGTCATGAAGCACCGCCAAAACTGCAATAAGGTGTCAATAAGGTGTATTTTGAGTAAAAAAAGTACACGCACTTTTTGACAAATGCGTGTATAACGTGGTCGGGGTGGCGAGATTTGAACTCACGACCACTTGACCCCCAGTCAAGTGCGCTACCAGGCTGCGCTACACCCCGAACCATAGC
>JAYWHB010000747.1:0-2140 GCA_043777915.1 Deinococcales bacterium | reverse complement strand
ATGTGGCAATTCAGGCACAGAATCCTTCGCCGTGGCTTGGTTTACTGACCGCATTTTTACCTGTGCTGTTAATGCTCGGTATTTTCTGGTTTATTTTTATGCGTGGGCAAGGCGCTCAAGGGCAGGTGATGCAGTTCGGGCAGTCTCGAGCCAAGCAGTACGGTAAAGAGAAAAAAGTCAGTACCATGTTCCCCGATGTGGCGGGTCACGAAGAAGTCAAACGCGAGTTAATCGAAGTTGTGGATTTTCTCAAGAATCCCGGTAAGTACCATGCAGTCGGTGCAGAAATTCCAAAAGGCGTGTTGCTGGTTGGACCTCCCGGTACCGGTAAAACGCTCTTGGCTCGAGCCGTGGCAGGAGAAGCTGGTGTGCCGTTCTTTACGGTTTCGGCTTCTGAATTTATGGAAATGTTTGTTGGTGTTGGTGCATCTCGAGTTCGTAGTTTGTTCGATGACGCACGTAAAGCCTCGCCAGCCATTATTTTTATTGATGAGCTTGACAGCATTGGTCGTAAGCGCGGCGCGGGGATTGGCGGCGGTCACGATGAACGCGAGCAAACCCTGAATCAAATCCTGACCGAAATGGACGGCTTTGATAAGCAAACATCCGTGATTATTATGGCGGCAACCAATCGCCCAGATATTCTTGATTCGGCGCTGTTGCGTCCGGGGCGTTTTGACCGTCAAGTCACAGTGGATTTACCAACCATGAAAGAACGCGAACAAATTGTGCAAGTCCATATGCGGAATAAACCAATTGACCCAGATGTCAACGTCGAGATGCTTTCTAAAATGACTCCGGGCATGAGCGGGGCTGACCTTAAAAACCTTGCCAATGAAGCTGCACTCGAGGCAGCCAGACGCGGTGCGAATATCATCAAAATGATGGATTTCTCGAGGGCATTTGATAAAATCACCCTTGGTTTGGAACACGGCAGCATGATGATTTCCAACGAAATGAAACGCGCTACGGCGTACCATGAAGCTGGTCATGCTGTGATTTCTCAAGTCCTGCCTTACGCCATGAAACCCGTCAAGGTCAGCATTGTGCCGCGTGGTAGAACCTTAGGTGTGGCGATGTTCGCTCCCGAAAATGAATCAGAAATGCTCGAGATGACTCAACAACGCGCCGAGGCAACTTTGGCGGCGGCATTGGCTGGTAGGGCTGCCGAAGAAGAATTTATTGGCTACGTTGGGGCTGGTGCGTCAAACGATTTCCAACGCACCTTGCAACTGGCAAGGCGCATGGTTCTCGAGTGGGGCATGGGCGATAGGCTGCGGAATATCGCTTGGGGTGGCGCAAGCAGTGGACCGGTTTTCCTAGGCGATCAATTGGTCAATCGTTCTGAGGTTTCAGACGAAACCGCCCGAATGATAGATGCCGACATTAAAGACATTTTAGATCGAGCGTATGCCAACACCAAGACCGTCATGAAACAATATGCCCAAGCCATGCACGATGTCGCCAACGCGCTGCTCGAGAATGAAATTATTACGGGTGAAACGGTCAAGGACGCAGTTGAACGGGTTCGGCGCACAATAGATGTTCCGCAAAACACGATTGGTTTACCTTCCTAAGCCACAGAAAAACCTAAAAACAACTCAAAACAAGCAACCCTAAACCCCCTCTTTTTCGAGGGGGTCGCCGCTTGCGGCGGGGGGAGTGCGTAAGCGACCCAGCCCGTCAGGTGCATCTTTTGGGTCAAGACAGAGCTTACTGCTTTTTCAATTTTTCCCGTATTTGCTTAGCGCTTCTCAAGTTTTGCCAGTTCTTCATATAAGTAAATGCTGGTCTCGATTCCCTTTTCTAAACACTCGAGCGTAAAGCGTTCATTGGGTCCATGCGCTCCGTCATCTGGTAGCCCGTAATCCACCAGTAACACAGGTGCATTTAACACTTCGCGGAAGACCGAAACCACAGGGATTGTACCGCCAGTCCGCACCAAGGATGGCTTAACATTTGGGTAAGCTCGAGACAGGGCAGCAATCGCAGCTTGGGCGGCGGGGCTGCTTGCGTCCACCAAGGCTGGATTACCAGTGTGTAGTTTTTTAACCTTGACGGTCACGCCGGGTAACTCGAGGCTATGAATATGATTTTTGACCAATTCAAAAATTTGGTCTGGTTCTTGGTCTGGCACGAG
>JAYWHB010000746.1:0-5922 GCA_043777915.1 Deinococcales bacterium | reverse complement strand
TTGGGTTTGCCCGTAACGAAAAAGTCGCTATTGTTAATACAGGGGTCAATTATTCTGGTTTTCGGGAGAACTTTCACCTCATTAAAGATGGCAGAATTACCGTAGCGCACATAGATGGCAGTGGTTTTTTTGATGCTTATACCGATACCCACTGGGTTGGACATTTTCAGTTTAGCCCTGACGACTCGAGTATAGCGATGTTTTGCCACGAAGGTCCGTGGAACTTGGTTGGACAACGGATTTGGCTCTTAGATTTTATAGACAGACGTGCCAGACCATGCTACCGGCAAATAGAAAGCGATGCGATAGGTCATGAATTTTGGACTCGAGACGGACTGATTTTTTTTGATAACCGAGGGGATGGACACGACGGCACAATCACTTCAGACCGCACCCAAGCTGTTGCCACCCATGTTGCGGTCAATCAAAATGCCTTTAAGCCCTATGTTGGTTTAATAGACCGCAACAACAAGCTGATTCGCCGTCTCGAGATGCCTTTTTACTGCAATCATTACCATGCAAGCCCCGACAGCAGCCAGTTAATCGGTGATGACCTAGACGAAATTGTACGAATTGACATCAGTTCCGACATTGCTAGTCTTGAGGTGCTGTGTCAACACGGTACTTCGTGGCATACACAAGCCAGCCATTGCCATCCGACTTGGAGTTGGGACGGTAAGCAGATGCTTTACGCCTCGGATGCGGGTGGAAAAGTCAATTTATACCTGATGGAACTCGAGTAGTTGATTAGCTTCTAGCTTCTCGAGAATATTAGTTTTTTAGTGACCCAGTGGTAGCACAAAGGCTTTAAGCCTTGGCGTTTTTTGCCAAGACAACGTTTCTTATTTCTAGGAGGCTGGATATGAAAAAATATGTGATGGTTTTTGGTGTGGTGGTTGGAAGCCTTGTGCTTGCATCAGTCAGTTCTAACGGGGCTGATACTTGGGCATCTGGAACAACGGGTGGCTTAGGCGCTTCTGCTCTCAATACTTATATTGTTGATACTCGAGCCAAGTTACTAGCTGCCCTAGATAACCGAGGCAAACCCAACGATGCCAAAATTATTTATATCAAAGGCAAAATAAATTTAAGCGCTGATGGCTCGGGGCGCGAATTGACCGAAGCCGATTTTGCGGCGGGTACAGGTTATTCTTTTGCCGCCTACAAAGCTGCTTTTGACCCAAAAGTCTGGGAATTAGGCAAAGCCATAGACGATAAGCAACCGCTCGAAGCCGCCCGCCGCGCTGCCGCCGCCAAACAAACGGCTTATATTGTCGCTCGAGTCGGTTCAAATACCTCTATTTTGGGACTGGGACGCTCGGCAGGGATTACTCGAGGGGCAGTGGTGATTCGCAACGCCAAAAATGTCCTGGTTCGTAACATTATATTTGCGGATGCAGCCGATTTATTCCCCGCTTGGGATCCAACTGATTCTTATGATTCAAATACCAAAACAGGTGGACGCTGGAATTCCTTATACGACAACATCAGTGTGCTTGACAGTCAGAATGTTTGGGTTGACCACAATACTTTTACTGACGGCAATAACCCAGATAAACGCAACCCCCAAGACCTGATTTTTGGACAAATCTATCAGCAACACGATGGCGCAGTGGATGTCACGCGCCAGTCGGATAAAGTCACGATTTCATATAATCACTTTCAGGGACACGACAAACTGATGCTGATTGGTGGTTCAGATACGGCTACACCCGCCAATGGCTTGGGTTTTTTATCGGTTTCGGTGCATCATAATTATTTTCAGGACACAATGCAGCGAATGCCTCGAGTTCGCTTTGGTAAAGTCCATGTATTTAACAACTATTACCAAGCCAGTCTGGTAGCGGGAGTTGCCTCACCGTTCTTGTACGGCATTGGTATTGGTCAGTTCGCCCAGATTTACAGCGAAAATAACAACTTTGAAATCGCAGGGAATATCAAACCCGAGCAAGTTGTTGCTGTTTTTAACCGAGCAGGCGATAAGAAAACCTATTTCTTTGACTCAGGTAGCACCCTCAATAACCAAGCGATAAATTTGTTTGACATTGCCAATACCTTAGCAACAGCAGCCAAGCGCCCAGCCATTGAAAATACCCAAAGTGTTTGGAAACCAATTAATACCTACCCGTACACACTCGAGTCAACCGCTCAAACAAAGATTTCGGTAATCGGGAAAGCAGGGGCAGGTAAACTGACGATGACCTATAAACCAGTGATTCATGCGGTGGTCAACAAAAATTTTAGGGGTCAAAATGGCGACCTACTCGGTGCTTACAGAACTTACACAACCTTACAGGCAGCACTGGAAGCTGTACCCAAAAACAATACAGAAGCGCATCGGATTTTCTTAAAAAATGGTTTTTATCATGAAAAATTGACCATTGATAAACCCTTTGTTCAGTTGCTTGGTGAATCTCAAGATGCCACAATTCTGAGTTTTGATGCGGCAAACAGTAAAAAAGACCCAACGGGAAAAGACTGGGGAACAAGTGGCAGTGCCACGCTGACGATCAAAGCCCCCGAATTCAAAGCCCATAACATCACCATCGAAAATGCCTTTGATTACCCGACAAACCTTGCTAAAGCTGCCACAGATTCAAGTAAAATCAGCAGTCCACAAGCAGTAGCCGTATTATTGGCTACTGGTTCAGATAAAGCTGTTTTTAGTCAGGTAACAATCCTAGGTTATCAAGATACCTTATACATCAATGCAGGACGCAGTTACTTTAGCGATAGCATCATTGCAGGTCATGTTGATTTTATTTTTGGTGCAGGACAAGCTGTCTTTGAGAATTCAGATATTATCACTCGCGCTCGAGCAGGACAAACCCCGACGGGTTATGTGACCGCGCCAAGTACACAAATTGGCAATAAATACGGTTTGGTTTTTATCAACAGCCGCCTCAAAAAAGAAGCTGGCGTTGCCGCCAATTCGACACCACTTGGTAGACCTTGGCATCCTACAGTTACCTTGGCAGATGGTCGTTATGCAGACCCGAATGCGATTGGCAGTAGTGTCTTTATTGATTGCTGGATGGATGATCACATCAGTCAAAATGGTTGGGATAGTATGACTGGTACAGCCAAAGATGGTGGTCGTATCACCTTTCAACCGCAGGATGCGCGATTTTTTGAATTGAATAACATTGGTCTAGGAGCGCAAACTAACCCTGCTCGTCGGCAACTGAATTCAGACCAAGCCAAAGAATACACGCTCGAGAAGATTTTCAATGGTTGGAATCCGTTACAGTAACAACTGAACAAAAAACCCCGTTATAAACGGGGTTTTTCTTTTTTTGGTTCACACTCCTATCTGAAGCATGGTTTTTACACCCTCGAGAATTGGGTTTAATTCAAATGGCTCAAGAATACAAACTTGTTTACCCAAGCGCTTCGGGTCAAGACTCCGAATGTGCATACAAAGTGCTGTGCTATCTTCTGGAATACCACCTTCTCGAGCCTTGATTCTTGGAGCAAGCACACCCGATAAGGTTTTACTACGGGTCAAAGAAACAATCACATAAAGCGGTCTGGCTTTGCTTTTGGTAATGGCTGCTAAGCTCGAGATAACCACAACTGGGCGCATACCACCTTGTTCGCTGCCAACAATCGGCTCGAGGTCTGCCATGACCACAGCGCCGCGTTCGTAAGTTCGGGCGCTCACTGGGCTACCTGTGCAAATTTAGCTTGCCAATTACTTATGTCGTGTGGTTTTTCGTTTTTTTCTACGTCCTCGAGCATGGCTTTAAGGTCGGTCGCACTGGCTTCTAACCATGCGTCTTCGTTGTCGGGTTGGATAGGTTCTTCTATCACCTCGAGAAGATCGTTAGGCGTGACTAGCTGCCCAGTGAGACGGGTTAGGGCTTGCATGATTGCCACAAACTGTGCCGTGTGAATGTGGTCAGGTGCTTCCGATTCCCTTGCCCATTTATAGACAGTGTTACGGCTTACAACGCCGCTTACAGCTTTCTCGAGCTTATAGGCTGTGAGGTTGTGGGCTTGAAGATATTCTCCTAATCGCATAGTTAGTCTCATACGTTCAGGAGTATAATACATCTTGGACTTAAACGTTTGGAATAGTATAAAACGCATGGTACTATTTAGTTACTCAAGACCGCACGCCCTGAACAAGTTATGGTCTCGAGAATCTAGTGCTGTTTTATGAAAAAAAGCATTGTCGTTTTTTTCAAGCTCTGGCACAAACGAGCGCATTAACTCGATGCCTTTTTTATATTCTGCCCAAATAATGGCTGGTAACTTTCTATTGTAAAATGACTGGAAAGCAAACGTTGTGTCGCTTTGTTCCTTTGGCAGCCACCCGTGTGTCTTCATTGCGATAGCATATCACTTTTCTGTTATTAACACAATTTTACATATTTTTTCTTTTATTAACGTCATTAGAAAGTACGATTACACTAGGGTTACACTCGGGTCGCTATATATTCTTGCAGTACCAGATTTTTTAGAAAATAAAAACCCCCGTTTTTAACGGGGGTTTTTATGGTTGCAGGGTAAGGATTTGAACCTTAGACCTTCGGGTTATGAGCCCGACGAGCTACCAGACTGCTCCACCCTGCGGTGGTTTGCCACGCACTAGCGCGGAGAGGAAATGTATCACACAGGGTTTGGTGCGTCAAGGGGTACGACTTACTCGAGAGCCAAAACTATGTCGTTCACGATAAAAGAGCCTGCTGTACTTGCTCGAGTAACACTTCTGTTTTTGTTCCAGTCATACGGTCTCGGATTTCCACCATGCCCCGCTCGAGTGATTTCTTACCCACAACTACAGCTTTAGGAATGCCGATCATTTCAAATTCAGTGAATTTCTCGCCCGCTCGAGCATCTAAACGGTCATCGAACAGTACCTCGAGTCCCGAAGCCGTTAGTTCTTGGTATAACCGCGCTGCTACCCCACCAGAGTCCCCTAGCTCGAGCAGTGCCAGATCAAAAGGGGCAACGCTGCTTGGGAAGCGCAAACCAGTTTCGTCGGCGTAGGTTTCGGCAATGGCTGCCATTAACCTGTCCACCCCAATGCCGTAACTGCCCATCATTATCGGTACGCGCTTGCCAGAACTGTCTTGTACCATTGCGCCCATGGCGGTAGCGTAGCGCGTCCCAAGCTCGAAGATATGCCCAAGCTCCAAACCACGGCGCACGGTTAGTCTCGAGCCATCTAGTGCTGTTTCACCTTCATTGACAGTACGAACATCGGCATAGCGAGCCGTAAAGTCACGTTTTGGCTCGAGACCTGCCAAATGAACCCCGTCCTTATTCGCCCCACTGACCATGCCGCGCCGAAACTCGAGGGCAGCATCGGCAATGATTCGCGCAGAAATACCAACAGGACCAAGACTGCCAAAATTTGCGCCCATAATTTCAAATGTTTCCTCGCTCCCAGCAGGGCGAATATCATCTGTGCCAAGTACCTTAGACAGTTTGGTTAGATTCAGTTGATGATCGCCGCGCAGCAGCACCACAATTGGTTCGCCTTGCGCCATTAAGACAAGGGTTTTCATTTGTCGCACGGCTGGCACACCATTTGGGAATAATTCACTCGAGAACTGCACCAAATCTTCTATCGTATGCACCTTGGGCGTGGCAAATTCAGTAGGTTCGAGCAACATACCATCATCGGATACTGGCTCGAGAAGACTGACCGCCACCTCGAGGTTGCTTGCGTAAGCCCCTGATTCAGAAACCGCCACCAAATCTTCGCCAGCCTCGAGCAACGCCACAAATTCGCTTGAACGACTGCCGCCCATATTGCCGTTGTCGGCGTTCGCTACCACAAACGCTAAACCACAGCGCTTAAAAATTCGTCGGTAGGCTTGTTCATGCGCCTCAAATTGCTGGTGTAGGGTCTCTTCGTCGAGCGCAAAACTATAGGAATCTTTCATTGTGAATTCCCGCAAGCGAATTAGA
>JAYWHB010000745.1:0-5924 GCA_043777915.1 Deinococcales bacterium | reverse complement strand
CGAGGAATCACAATCCATCCCGCTCGAGGAATCACAATCCATCCCGCTCGAGGAATCACAATCATGATTATTGACGCTCATGTTCACATCGGCACAATCCTCAGTTTTGACATGCCAGAAAAAAACGTGCTTACTTTCGGGCGGTGAAACCGAGCGCATATCGGCAATATGTTCCTCGAGAAAGGCAGCAATTCTGGGGTCGGTCAGGTTATTGAGTGTAATCGTGTAAGCCATGTTCGATGCCAACATATGATTTCATCCTTTTTTTTGGATTTGCGTGGACACTCAAGGCATGAAACAGTTCTTGTTGGCACGGTTGCCGCTTGCTATTGTTGATCAAGCCAAGCTCAAGTCAAATGGAATTTATACGTTATAATGCAGCTCATGATTGGCTCGAGTTTGCTGCACTTCCAAATTCTGCGCCAGCTTGGTGTAGGGGCAATGGGTGTGGTTTACGAAGCACTTGATACCAAACTCGAGCGTAAAGTAGCCATTAAATTCCTTGCTGATCATCTCAGTAAAGATGTCGCTGCGCTCAGACGTTTAGCTAGGGAAGCCAAAGCCATTTCGCAACTTGACCATCCGAACATTGGTACGATTTACTCATTTGAAGATAACCTTTCGCAAGGTTTTTTGGTGATGGCACTCTACCAAGGTGAGACGCTGGATCAAAGAATACGCAGTGCTGAACTGGACATCGAAACCATTGTTCGTTTTGCCCTCGAGATGGCTTTGGCACTTGAACACGCGCATGGTCAGGGCATTTTGCACCGTGATATTAAACCTGCAAATATTTTCGTTGCTCAAGATAAAAGCGGTACTGAACGGATTAAATTACTGGATTTTGGTTTGGCAAAACTCGAGGATAACAGTCACCATTTGACCAAAGCCAATCAGATGCTCGGAACATTGCTTTATGCCAGCCCTGAGCAGCTTAAGGGGCAATTTAGTAACCAATCCGATATTTGGGCTTGGGGTTGCGTGGTCTATGAAATGCTGACTCGAGAAGCCCCATTTGCTGCGGGTAGCCTTGGCGAAGTCGTTGGGAAAATCTTAACGGCGACCCCCAAACCACTCGAGCAGCTTCGCCCTGAAACACCAGATGATTTGCTGTACCTTGTGACCAAGAGCTTAGAAAAAAACGTTGAAGACCGAATTCAAAGCAGCCAAGAACTGATTGAAATTCTCGAGCAGTGCCTTTTTGACTTGAAATCAGGTAAGTCTGCGGCTGCACCAACGGCTGCCCTGTCAAGGGTCTCTAATTCTTTTGTAAAACCAAAATTGCCAATACCAAGCAGTGAATTTGTTGGGCGTGAAACCGAACTCGAGCTTGTGCTGCAAACGCTGAAAGCCCCGTACACCAAAATGATCAGTTTGGTTGGCTTGGGTGGTATGGGCAAAACCCGTTTGGCATTGCAAGTCGCGCATCAGGTACAAGATTCATTTCGGGATGGAGCAGCTTTTATTGACCTAACCAAAATTGAAGATGCCAGTCTTATCCCCACCACCATTCTCAATGCACTTGAAATTCCAGTTAATCAAAATCCGATCAACGACATGCTTACTGCCTTGAGTTTCCGAGAAATGCTTTTGATAATGGATAACTTTGAACATGTCCTTCAAGCCAGAGAAACCATCGGCAAAATTCTTGATGCCGCCCCGAAAGTTCAGTTGTTAATCACAACTAGGGAAAGCCTTGATTTACAAGCAGAAATCATTGTTGAACTCGGTGGTTTGCCCGAACTCGATGAGCGTCCGCTCGAGCAGCAAACAAGTGGCAAACTCTTTTTGAATAGCGCCAAGCGAGCCAATGCCAGTTTTATGTTGCTAGAATCAGATCGCCCTGCATTTAAGCGGATTTTTCAAGCCTTATATGGCTCTCCGCTCGGTTTGGGCTTGGCAGCCACTTGGACACGAATGTTTGACTTAAGTGAAATTGCCGCAGAAATCGAACAGTGCCTGAGTATACTCGAGACCAACTCACCCGATTTACCTGTTCGACAACGTGGCTTCGCAGCCGTCTTTGCCTCGAGTTGGCAGCATTTAAGCCCAAGTGAACAAGTTGTACTCGCCAAACTGACGGTCTTTAGGGGAGGTTTTAACAAAGATTGGGCGACCCAAGTGGCAGGTGCAAACATCCAAATTTTGCAAAGCTTGATTCGCAAAAGCCTGATTTCTCGTAAAAACAATCATTACACCATTCATGAACTCATTCGGCAATTTGCCGAGAAGCAACTTTCAAAAGAAGATTACGCCGCAGCCATGCGTGCTTTAACTCAGGTTTGTTATGAGCTATGTCGAAATTACAAAACGAATTTCTGGACTCAAGCTCGAGTTGAATGGACGCAAAAAGTCTTAACCGATTATGACAGTGTTCGTTTGGCACTCGAGTGGTCAGAAAAAGAAGAAATAGAAGCAGGGGCAACAATTGTTGGATGGCTAACACTATTTTGGTATTTAACGGGTGGTTATGCTGAAAGCCTACATTGGTCAGAGCAATTTTTAGCATTGTCTAAGCAAAATGATTCAACTCGAGTTGGCTTATTGCACGCCAAGGCAATGGCTCATTCGGGATTTGGCGAGTACAAAATAGCAAAACAATGCTTGCAGGAGTTGCTCAACATCAACAAAGACTTGGGTAACACCCTGATGGAAGCCGATGCCTTAACTCATTTGGCTTCACTCGAGCATGGATTAGACAACTTAGAAGCAAATTACACTTTGTTTCAAAAAGCACAAGACCTGTATCAAGCCTTGGGAAATCAAAACGGAGTTGCTTATTGCATCCAACAAAAAGGCGCAATTCACTACACCAAAAAAGAATACGAAAAAAGTGAACAATTGACTCGAGAAGCATTGGAGCTAAACCGCAGAATAAACGATAAGAATGGAATTGCAGAATGCCTAGATACACTGGCATTTATTGCTCGTTGGCGAGAAGATTATTCGCTTGAGTACACCATGCGACAAGAAGCCTTGGCGATATTTGAAGAGATTCAAAATCCTTCAAGTGCTGCTTTTGCTTTGCTGCGAATTGGTAACAATGGAAAGCTACAAAAAAAGTATTTGCAAGCCTTGAAGTTATTCACCAAAGCTGCTGAAATTTTTATCAGAATAGGACATCGTACAGGAATGATGAGTACAGCAAAAGGATTTGCAGACCTTGCACAGGCATTTGGCTACCCTACCCAAGCAATCCTATTCTCCGGTTCAATTTTACATCTTCGAGAGTTAATGGGTGAAAAACCCCTTCCAAACTACGTCAATGATCACACTCAATACTGTCGGGAAAGTGGTTTTACTGGGGAAAAAATCGCGGAAATACAAACCCAAGCCAAAAAACTTAGCCACCGCGAAGTCATCGAGGCTGCCTTGTCGTGGAAAGACCACGCCCTCAAGCAAATGACAAAACCCTGAAAGTTCGAGCAGGTCAGGAAGAACGTGCAATTATGAATTTAGAAGCCTTAAAAACCAAACTTGGTGCGAAACTCAGCACCAGCACCGCTGACCTCGAGACCCACAGCAAAGACGAAAGTTATCCCGTGCAGCACCCGCCTTTGGCGGTGGTCTACGCCGAAGAACCAGCCGATATTGAAATCACCCTAACTTGGGCGCGAGAATATCAAATTGCCGTGATTCCCTTTGGGGCTGGCACAAGTTTAGAAGGTCAGGTTGTGCCAGTTGGCGAGGCAATTAGTTTAGATGTCTCGAGGATGAATAAAATTCTTGAGGTGCGCCCCGAAGATTTTATAGCCGTAGTTGAACCGGGTGTGACCCGCAAATCCCTAAACGAAGCCCTCAAAGGCACAGGATTGTTTTTCCCCGTAGACCCCGGAGCGGATGCCACGATTGGCGGGATGACCGCTACCAATGCGTCTGGCACAACCACGGTTCGGTACGGTGGAATGCACCAGAATGTTCTGGCAATGCAAGTCATACTTGCCAACGGTGAACTGCTCGAGTTAGGGCGCGGCGTGCGTAAAACCAGTGCTGGCTACGACCTTAAAGACTTATTCATTGGTTCAGAAGGCACACTCGGTATTTTTATCCGCCTGACCTTAAAACTTCATCCAATACCAGAATATATCCATGCGCTGCGGGTTTTTTTCCCCAGTCTCGAGCAAGCTGCCGAGGCTGCTTACAGCATCTTAGGCAGTGGTTTACCTGTCGCCAGACTTGAATTGGTGGACGCACTAGGGATTAAAGCGATTAACAAGTATTTAAGTCGGGACTATCTCGAGCAACCTGCCCTGTTTATCGAATTTCACTCCTCGAGTAAACCTGCCCTAGAAGCTGAAAGTACCCTAGCAATAGAACTAATGCAGGACGCTGGTGCAAGCAGCATAGATTTGGCACATACCCAAGAGGAACGCACTGCCCAATGGGAAGCTCGGCATCAGGCGTACTGGGCATTGGTGAATTTGCACCCAAATAAAGAATACTTATCCACCGATACAGCCGTACCAGTTTCTAAAATGCCAGAATTGGTGCGGTTCTCGAGTGATTTATTAGCCGAAATGAACTTAACGGGTTGTATTCTTGGGCATGTCGGTGATGGCAATTTTCACACGCTTTTGGTCTGCAATCACGGCGACCCTCGAGCCGAAATCTTTTCGCAGCGCTTAGTCGAACATGCCCTTCGTTTAGGTGGCACTTGTACAGGTGAACACGGCATTGGCTTACGCAAGAAAAAGTATTTGCAAGCCGAACACGGCGCGGCATTGGCTTGGATGCGCCAGATAAAGCAGCTTTTTGACCCGCAAAATTTATTAAATCCGAATAAAGTGGTTTAGTGACTCAAGTTATGGCAGCACCGCCGTGACTCGAGTGCCATTTCCTGTTCGACTCGAGTATTCAAATTTCCCGCCTCTGGCTTCAACCCGTTCACGCATTTGCGATAAACCAAGTCCGCCAGCCGTGGTGACTTTGCCAGTCAAGGCGTTGGGGTCAAAGCCAATGCCGTCGTCTTGAACCGTTAAATTGGTGCTGCTTGGGTGGGTTTGTAAGGTCACGGTCACGATTTTGGCACGGCTGTGTTTGGCGATGTTATTTAATGCTTCCTGCAAAATTCTAAACATTACGGCTTCGTTGGTTGGGCTTAAGCGCGGTTCGCCATGCAGTTCAAGGGTGGTTTTGATGTTGTTCTGCTCACCAAAATCCTTGGTGTATTGGCGGACAGTTTCTAAGAAACCAAGGCGTTCGAGGTCAAGTGGACGCAGCGCAAAAATGCTGCGCCGAACTTCTTTGATTTGTTCACGCAAGGTGGTTTTTGCTAGTTCAATTTCGGATAAGACCCGTTTGGGGTCTTTCTCGAGTAGCCGCCCAGCCAAATCGAGTTTCATCGCCGTAAATGCCAGACTTTGGGCAATCCCATCATGGATTTCACGGGCAATGCGGCTGCGCTCATCAAAAATAGCAATTTCTTCGCTGTATAAATATGCCCTAGCATTACGAACCGCTAATGTGACCTGACTGGCAAGTAAATTCAGTAACGGCAATTCGCGGGTGTCAAAGGCATTTTCTTGACTGTGACCCAAAATAATCACCCCAACCAATTCTGATTCGGTCAGCATCGGCAGAGCAATCGCGGCTCGAGAGCCTCCCAGTACAGGGTCATCGGGTTGATTGAGTAAAATCGTGCCGTGCTTGGTCTCGAGCATTGGCGTGGCTTCAAGGTCTGGTATAGACATCGGTAAGCGCTGCAACGCACTTTCTAAAACAAGATTGCCAGTTGCCCAGCCGTGTTCGTTGCCAGAACGCACCACTCGCCCTTGGACATCGCGCCCCCAAGCCAAGGTTAAACGCCCATCTTCGTCAGATAAATAGACTGCACTGGCTTCGGCGCGGACACGTTCACGGATTCGCGCCAGGACATTCTCGAGTAAACGCTCCAAGTTAATTTCGGCGCGGATGCTTCTGTCCAC
>JAYWHB010000744.1:0-2142 GCA_043777915.1 Deinococcales bacterium | reverse complement strand
GCATCACAATGGCAATGCCCCAAGGGTTACGGTTTCTGACAGGGGTTGAAGGTTCACTCATAAGCTCTAGCCTATCAGAAACTTGGAATTGAAAATACAATTTTGTACCATTCCTTGGTTGGTGTTGATTACTTCTTTTTAGGTCTATAGTTAGGATTGAATGCCGCACGAAAGAGTGATGTCAGTAGCCTTTTGTTATACTGGTTTTGACTTAATATAAGCTGCACTTAATTGGATAAATAGAAATGATGAATGACCGTATTCAACTTAAAATTGGCAAACTCAATGCAGCCTTTCATCCTGCCTTAAAAACGGATATTTTAAGCCAATATGTGGCTGTTCGGGAATTTGCCAGTACAACCTTAACAAAATCAGCCCAAATCGCCGCCAAGACCATTCAAGCACCAGTTGCGGCTGTTTGCTGGATTTCGGAGGCTGGTGTTCGATTGATGGCAACCTACGGCTTAGGAAATGACCAACTGGCAAGAAGTTTGCCCAAGGATTTTACTTGGTTTGCGCCTTCCGAAGCGATGTTCTCGAGCCAAAGCAGCGATTTAATAGCAATTCAGGCTTTTTTAGGAATAGACAATCACAAATTTGTGGTCACCATTCCACTTTACGCCGAAGCTGGTTATGTGATGGGTTCGCTACTGATTTTAGATCATCAAGCAAGGCAACTCGAGCCAAATCAACTTGAACTGCTGACCGATTTAGCCAACTTAAGCATGGATAATATTCATGCAGCCCTAGATTTACAAAATAACCAAGGCAGTCCAATAGAAGTTCCAAATAATATCTCCTTAGACCAAGCAATCATGCAAGCCAAAGAAAGTGTGATTATGTATGATTTGCAAGGTACAATTACCAATTGGAATGCTGGCGCTTCACAAGTGTACGGCTTTTTAGCCCAAAACATGATTGGCAATAAAATTTTGACGATCATTCCCGCCGATAATCATCAATCTTTTATGCAGCTTGTGGCTGAATTACCTCAAAAAAACATTGCCCCAAAGTTAGTCACAAGGTTGCACCAAAGTGGCTTTCGGGTTCAAGTGCGGTCTAGTTTGCAAGCCATTCGTAATTTAGCTGGTGAAGTGACCGCCGTGATTGAGTTTAGTGGTTTATCAGCCGAACCGATTCGAGTCACCACCATCGAGCGGTTTCAGCGCTTAGTACAGCATTTGCCGATGATTTTTATGCAAACCAATGCAAGCGGAATACTGACTTTTGTTGAAGGTAGTCTGCTGAATAATTTTTCGCGCAATTCAGAGGAATTACTTGGCTTATCGGTCTTTGATGTCTTTGCTGATCAAAACGAGATTCAGCAAGTGATGCGTTCGGCATTGCAAGGTGAGTCTGGGCATCGGGTGCTGACTTGGCGCAGTAAACAATATGAACTATGGGTTGTGCCGGTCTTTAATCAAGACAGAATCATCAGTTGTCAAATTCTGGCGGTAGATATTAGCCAGCAAGTTCAGACAAAACAACAACTTGATCAAGTCGAATTTGAACGCAATAAATCAGAAGCCTCTTTGCTCGAGGCATCGAAGCGAATTGAGCAACTGCTCGACTCCTTACCAATTTTAGCCATAGCCATAGACGCAAACGGATGTCTTACTTTACTCGAGGGCAAAGGAATTAAGCATTTTGGCGGAGAAGAAAATGCTCGGCAGATTCTTGGTTTGCCGCTCAATCAAGTCTTAGCCAACGAGCCAATCATTGAAAATCTGGTCGAAAGTGCTTTGGCAGGTGATGAATTTAATGTTTCCTTTGAGTTTAGGGGCATGACAGTCGAAGTGTTTGTTCATCCAATTATTAAGAATGGTGTTTTTGTTGGAGCGAATGCGATTGTGCTTGATTTGAGTGAATCGAGCAAAGCCATGCTCGAGAAACGCCAAGTTATAGAAAAATTACTCCAAGCCCAAACTACCCTTGCCCAACAACAAGCCTTTGCCCAAATGGTTCTCGAGACCATCGAGCAGGGTGTAACCGTCAATAATGAACAAGGGGTCTTGGAATATGTCAGTCCAGTCTATGCCAAGTTACTTGGCTACGAACCTGAAGAACTGATTGGTTTAAGCCCAACTGCGTTAGTGACCAACCCCGAACGGGTCAAAACCTCGGTATCCGAACGTAACCAAG
>JAYWHB010000743.1:0-2147 GCA_043777915.1 Deinococcales bacterium | reverse complement strand
TCGAGAACACTTCGCAGCCGATGTACCTCGAGCGGGTCAACATCGGCAAGGCTCGAGGTTGGCGGCACACTGGCACTAAAGTCTGGCAGAGGTGCAGGGTCTAAAGAAAGCGCGGCTAATGGCTCGAGATTGAGTCCATTCCAATGCAGCACCTCACCGCTTGGAGTCGCCAAAACCACAGGGCTACGCGGCACACTGACCACCAGAATCGGTTTACCCTCGAGCGTGGTATTGGCACAATGCACTGTTAATTTCCCACCAGTTAATTCCCACAGAGCATGGGTGACTTGAAGCGGATGCAAGTCCTCCGCCCCAGAAATTTTTCCATCACGCACACCAACCACCAATGTGCCACCACTCGAGTTTGCTAAGCCAACAGCATGACGCGCCAAATCATTCGGTGAAACTTCGGGCGCAAGCAAAACAGAATCTTTAGCGTTACCGACACGCACAAGGCTCGAGAGGTCTGGAGGGGCAGTCAACATAAAGTTAAGCCTACCATTTTGAAACAGGTGGCTCGAATGGCTGTAAGATTAGCCTCATGGAGAATCCTATTTCTGAGTATGAGGCGACATGGAATTTATTGCGTTTAATCTTTCGCGTACTGCAAGTTGATTTTGTCTTGCTATTGGTTAAATTTATAAGTGTTTCACTTGGTGCTACCTCTGGATTCTTTGGGGGTTTAATGGACGGAATTATGATTTTTTTATGGATAATTTTTTTACTTGGGATTTGGTTTTTTTCTTGTCCTCGATGCAAAAAACGATTTTTCTGGAATTGGTGGTCTCACAACCCACTGGCATCTAAATGTATCAATTGCAAATTACCCAAATACGCCAAAAATGGATAAGCCAAATACGCCTTGACTCGAGCCGCAAAAACCAAATAACATAAGCGCATGGAAGGTACACTTTCGCTATTTACAAGATTCGCGTAGAAACAAAAACTGTTTCTGCGCTCTCACTTCGGCATACACGCCGAAGTTTTTTATTGCTTATCAAGGAGAAAATATGATTAACGATGCCAAACAAGAAATTAGCCCAGCCTCGAGCCTGCCCGAACTGCAAGAAATCAAAGTTAAATACCTTGGCAAAAAAGGCTTACTGACCGCCGAATTAAAAACATTAGGCAACCTCACCCCAGATGACCGAAAAATACGCGGTGCAGCGCTGAACATGATTAAAACTGAACTCGAGGCACTGTTTGATAACAAAGAACTCGAATTAAAAAATGCGGCACTCGAGGCAAAACTGGCATCTGAGAGTCTGGATGTAACCCTGCCCGGAACAGCGTTTCAGACGGGTGGATTTCATTTGCTGACCAGAATTATTGATGACTTATGCAACATTTATAAAGGCTTAGGGTATCAAGTTGTCCAAGGGCAAGAAGTCGAAACTGAATTGTACAATTTCGATGCCCTAAACATCCCCAGTTGGCATCCAGCCCGCGATTTATGGGATACCTTTTGGCTGACCGACGGCAGACTTCTCCGCACTCACACCAGCCCAATGCAAGCTAGATTCATGGAAGCCTTCGAGCCACCTTTTCGGATTGTCGTGCCGGGAAAAACCTACCGCTTTGAAGCGGTAGATGCCACCCATGAAGCGATGTTTCATCAACTCGAGGGGCTGGCAGTCGGTAAAAATATCACCATGAGTGACTTAAAAGGCACACTCGAGGAAATGGCAAAGGGCTTATTTGGCGAGACCAGCAAAGTGAGGTTTCAACCCAGTTACTACCCATTCACCGAACCAAGCGCCGACTTTGCGGTGTACTGGGAAAATAAGCGCACAGGACAAAGCAAATGGCTCGAGTTAGGCGGAAGTGGCATGGTGCATCCAAGGGTCTTTGAAGAAGTTTGCAAGCTGCGTGGTGACGAAATTTATGCTGGGCAACGCGGATTTGCCTTTGGCTTAGGCATTGAGCGCGTCGCCATGATTAAGTACGGTGTGCCGGACATTCGATACTTTTTTCAGAACGATTTGCGGGTGTTGAAGCAGTTTCGTGGGGCGCTCGAGTAATGGCACTTAGGAAACCGTTTGAAATACCTGAATAAACTCGAGGGCAGTATGAAAGATATGCAGAAGTTATTGTATTGGCGTTGCGGGCAACTCCCCCCGCCTTCGGCGACCCCCTCCATGAGGGGG
>JAYWHB010000742.1:0-5956 GCA_043777915.1 Deinococcales bacterium | reverse complement strand
GGTTTCAAGAAGCCCAGAATGGCTTTGTGACCGATTTTAGCGACCAGCACCGTTTGGCGGATGGTATCAATCTTGGCTCGGGCAGCAAAGGCGGTCATGCCGTGACAATCATTGGATTCTTAGATGCTGCCAGCGTCCGAGCGGCGGCGACCCCGAATGGCAACAGCTTGCCTGTGGTAATCGTACCGGGCGGCGTGCCGAATAACATTGCAGGGTACTTTGTGGTCAAAAACTCTTGGGGTTGCACTGGCGATGGCGGCTATTATTACATCCCAGACACCTATGTGCGTCAGTTTTTTACTCGCTTATCGGTACTCGAGTTTGCTGGGCGTGGCGCAGCTTGGAATAATCAAAAAAACCCCTTCCTCGAGACCCTCGGCACAAACGCCAATATAGACACCGATTTACGCAGCCCAACAGCCTTGTTTCGGGTTGCAGCCCCTCAAGGACAGCCGTTATCGGATTTAACGGTGCAAATCAGTTCAAACAACCCAAACGATAATTTCTCGAGCAGTGATTTCTTTGGGATTCGCACCTACAGCAGCACTTTTGGCAGCGCAGGAATTCGAGTCTTGAGTATTACGGTTCGTAACGGCACAGCTAACCAGCAAGTAAGATTTTTGACAGTCAATGTTAAAAATACTGCTCCAAACGCAATTTTTACCATGCCCAGCCCGATTTACAGCTATTCCTCGAGCCTCCCAACCCCAGAATTTAGCCTTGGAATCCTTGATAAAAACGAAGCCGACCCACAAACCCTTTGCCCAAATGTGCGCTGGGAAGTGGATTTGCCAGATTTAATCGAAAGTAACACCATCACCAATACCGTGACTGGCGGTTGTCAACAAAAAATTCGCTTTGCCAGTGCTGGCTACCGTGAAGTGCGGGTCTCTATCACCGACAGCGATGGTTTAAGCGGCTCGAGTTTTGTCAATGTGCCAGTGCAGAACCCACCCATCAACCCGTATCCAATCATCTCAAGTGGTGGGGTGCAGCGCTGGGATAGACTGAGTGCTTCGGGGCTTTGCATCAGGGATTTTGCCTTACGCACCACGCTCGATTTACGCAGCCAGACCCCAAGTACCAATTGCGTGGGGCAACCCAACCCAAGTACCTTTTACGCCAGTATTAGTGTGCAGAATCCAGATGCTGAATTTTTGGTCTACGACTGGAAATTAACGCTTGTGACTCCATCAGGCAATTACTCGAGTGGGGCATTTATGACCAGCAGCGCCGAAAACTTTGCGATTCCTGTTGTAAATTACGGCTCGGGCGGTACGTTTGCTTGCAATGTTCAAATTCGGTTGTTGCCAAACAACAATAGTAGCCGCGAGCGCAGCCAAACGGTTTGGTCTGGGCAGTGCCAAGTTGCGGCAGTTGTACCACGTTGACCGATGGGCAACTCGTACCACGTTGACCGATGGGCAACTCGTACCGAATTAAACGGCAAAACCCCTGTCTCGAGCAACCAACAACTAACAGCTTTTGGCGCATAGTAAACGCAGGAGGGATTCATGGTCAAAGAACGAATTGCTTACCGAGTTTGCCCAAAGTGTGCCAGAGCCGTGCCTTTGGGGAGTGGGGAAAAATTTTGCAGCAACGATGGCACTCGACTACTCGAGGCTTGCCCAAAGTGTAATACCCCTATTACCAGCCCATACGCACGGTTTTGTTCGAGTTGTGGTCAAGATTTTTTTACCAAGGAGAAGCTATGAAGTATTTATTACCCATAATTTTGTTGGCTTTATTAGCATGTAACCCACCAACACCACCTATAGAAAATAAAATTCCCGTAGCTGGGTTTACCGCTTTAGCCACTGTTCAAACGGGTACAGCCCTTGGCTTCTCGAGTACCTCTACCGACCCTGACGGCGACGCTTTAACACTCTCTTGGGATTTTGGTAATGGGGTGCGTGGCGGCGGCGCAAGTATTGCCCATGTGTACCCCAAAGCGGGTTCGTTCATGGTCAAACTCACGGCAGCCGATGGCAAGGGCGGAGTCTCGAGTTTTGAGAAAGCCATAACGGTTACAGCCAATAGTATTGTGGCTGGGGCAGCGCTAAGTGTGGTTGGTACAATTTCGGATGCTGTTGGCGCACCACTAGCGGGTGTGACTGTGCAGCTTGATGGCATAAACCTTGGCTCGAGTGATACAAACGGCAAAGTCACGGTGTCTGTACCGACTGGAATTCCAATCAATTTGGTCTTTGATAAAACTGGGTACACCCAAACGTTTGCCGCCCTCGAGTTCCCGATAGGTTCTAACGCCAGCAATGCTGATTTTACGGCAACCCTGTTGGCTCGAGCCGCCGCCCAACCGATGAATGCCAGTACGGGTGGCGCAATCACTGGCACAGACAACGCCCGTCTCGAGTTACCCGCCAATGCCTTGGTCAAACCCGATGGTACGCCCGTAACAGGTTCAGTCAATGTCAGTTTGTCGCCCGTGGACATCAACGACCCCACAGAAAAAAATGCTTTTCCCGGAAGTTTTGAAGGTGTGCAACCCAACGGCATAAGCACCGGCATTGTTTCGCTTGGTACAACCGAATTTGCCCTCGAGCAAGGTGGGCAGCGCTTGAACTTAAAAGCTGGTGCAAGTGCCAAAGTGCGTTTACCGATGTACGCCAATTCAAATCTTGATGGCAGCCCAATCAATCTTGGCGATACAATTCCACTCTGGAGCTTAAACGAACAAACTGGTGACTGGGTACAAGAAGGCACAGGTGTGGTGGTGGATTCTGGTGCTGGAACTAGGGCGCTCGAGACAACCGTGACGCATTTTAGTTGGTGGAATGTAGACCAACAATTTACTCCAAGCCGCCCAAAACCCAAATGTATTAACGATGTTCCCGGGCAGTACGACAGTATTTTTGAACAAGCCACGTTTTGCAAATTTCTAGCCGAACTTGATAAACCCATTCCTGCCCAAGGCTCTTTACGACCTCAAGCCGACCCGCCGCGCTTACCTGCTTTTGCCGCCACAACGAACTTACCGATTGCAGGTGGTCTCGAGTTACCTGTTCCAGCAGGTGTTAATGTTCGTTACACAGGATGTATTGCCAATAATACTTTTTGCGGTTCGGTGGTCAAAAATTTTGCGGTTGGCTCGAGTGAAACCTTTGAAATTCGCCTGAAACGCACCGATACCGAAGAGATTACCTTGCCATTTGATGCGGTTCGTAACATCAATGCGATTAAACGCTTTACTTTTGACAGCAGTACCAATCCTAATGGGGTCAATATCACCTTAGAGCGCAGTGTAGGTTCGAGTTTTACTGGAACAGCTTTTTTACTGGATCCACAAGGAAACGAAATCAGCAACAAAGGCATTGGCGGCACGAGTCAAATCCTAGAATCACAATTATTTGCCAGTGGTCAGCATATTCTCGAGATTCGCCCTAGTGCCGGCTCGAGTGGTGGTATCAGAATTCGAGTTGAACGCAAAAATTTTGTAATCACCAGCAATTGGACAACACTGACGCAAAGCGCCATTAGAATTGAGGATAATCCGAATATTGTATTGAACAATGCTGGGCATGGTGCAGCATTTTGGATACAAAAAGATGATTCTATTCAACCAACGCAATACGCATTAAACAGCAGCAGTTTTGATGCTACTAATAACACATGGGATGCTGTTCAACTGCTCGAGACGCAAAGCAGTGATTACCCAAATGTTGCACTTGGTGTGGCTGGTAATAATGACAAAATCATGATTTGGACACAACGCGCTGCTACAAACACCGTGCGTTGGAGTCGTCGTATTGCAAGCACAAATACTTGGAGTGCTGCTACAAGCCTTGCCACTGTCAGTGCTAATCGGTACGCGACTAACCCACAAATCAAAATGGACTCGAGCGGCAATGCAGTCGCGCTCTGGCTCGAGTTTGGCGGTAGTAATTCTGGCAATGTTATTCGCATGGCACGATTCACAGCCACAACTGGAATTTGGGCAGTAGAGACCATTTCGGCTGGGGCTTTCGCCGATACACCAGTATTGGCTGTGGATGCGGCGGGTAACGTGGCAGTCTTGTATTTTGATTTTACCCCGAGTATTGGCTATTTTGTTAAACGCAAGGTAGCAGGTGTGTGGAGTACCGCCACCAAGTTATTCACCCCAAGCGCCGCGCCAAATGGTTTTATTTCAAGTCAATTTGAGTTAAATGCCAATGGTAACGGCATGGTAATCTGGGACGATGCCGCAACACTTCGCGCTAAGGCTTACGATGTTGCTACAGATACATGGAAACCCGAGCAGAATTTTACAGGAACAAATGCCAAAATCGGATTGAATTCAAGTGGCAATGCACATTTGATTTATACCGAATTTGCCAATCCAGCCGCACTGTTTGCGAGAAGCTACACCGCCTCCACCGATATTTGGAGTAATAGCCAAACCATTAGCGACTCGAGCAACGGTGGTGTGATAGCGGCGTTAAATAAACTCAATGCTGCTTTTAACCCAACAGGCGATGCTGTTACGGTTTTTGTTAAAGGTCAGAATTCACTGCTTTCTGCTCGAGTCTCGAATGCTACTGCTTGGACAGTACCTGTACTAGATGGTGCTTTTGAGACCCGCCGTGTTGCCTTAGATGATACGGGCAGGGCTGTGATTCTGCGAGTTGGGTACAACGCCACACTTTTCAAATACGAAGTTCAAGCCAAGCGTATCAATGTACGTTAATCAGGAGTTTTATGAAATTATTAGCCCCAATGATTCTGGCTGCGCTGCTTGTGGCTTGTCCGAATCCAAGCCCAATTAACCGCGCTCCTATGGCTGCTTTTACCATCTCGAGCAACCCCGCCAGTGTGGGTACAAACCTGACCTTTAATGCCAGCACCTCGAGCGACCCAGACGGCAATGTTTTAACTTATGCTTGGAATTTTGGTGATTCCAGCACCGCAACCGGCGTGACAGCCTCGCACGCATTTGCAAGCACAGGTAGTTTCACAGTTACTTTAACCGTCTCGGATGGAAAACTCAGCAATAATGCAACAAAAAACCTGACCATCAACCCAGTTGGCTCGAGCAGTGGGAAAATCACCTACACCTACCAAAACAATGTCTACCGAATCAATGCCCAAACTGGCGCAACCCCAGAAAATGTTTCGGCGCTGATCACCACTGGTACACGTAAACCCGAGCGGCGTTTGAATATCTCGCCAGATGGCACTTGGCTGGTTCTCGAGACCCAAAATCTTGATGTCGGTTGTGATGGCAATTACTGCCTCGCGGTTGCCCCAAGTGCCAATCCTGCCAGTGCCGCAGTGGTACGCACCCCAAGTTTAGTTCAAGACTCCCAAGGCTTCCCCGCCATCTCGAGCGACGGCAACCTGATTGTTTACACCGCCAGTGGTGGCGCACATAACTTTGACCTCTGGGCGATTCGCAAGACTGCTAATACTTGGGCTGCGCCAGTGCAGATTACCCAAACCAGCACCCAGAACTACAACGACCAGCCCGCCATCTCGAGCGACGGCAGTAAGGTTTTGTTTGATTGCGGGGTTGTGGCTTTTGGCGAAGGCAACACCAGCATCTGTGAAATCGGCACAAACGGTACAGGTTTTCGGGTAGTCGTTTCCCCGAGTAACGCGCCCTCGAGTATCATCAAAAAAGGAGCGACCCATCACCCAGATTACTTATCGGATGGAAGCATTGCTTTTGACACAGCTTGGGATGAAGATGTGTTGTACAAAATTCTGGGTAGTACCGTCAGCAAAGTTTCACTAGAAAACAACGAAGTCGCTCCGTGCGGTTTAGCCAACGGAAAAATAGCCAGTCTTTGGCTTGGCAGAAGCGGCAACAACAATGGGTATCACGAACTGAAAATCATGAACCTTAATGGCTCGAGTCCAACCATGTTGGTACAAGGTATAGACATCGAAGACATCGGCATCGGCTGTGGAGGGTAAAGGGCAAAGTAAAAAGGTAGGGCAGGGCTTTATGGCAAAT
>JAYWHB010000741.1:0-2155 GCA_043777915.1 Deinococcales bacterium | reverse complement strand
TGATGCAGCCAATTCGGGCGGCACTGACTGGTAAACTCGAGAGTCCGGGCATGGGCGAACTGCTTGAGGCACTTGGTAAAGAACTCTGTTTAGAGCGTATCAAAAACGCCACAGGAGACTCATGATTACTGACCTTGGACACACGGCATTTCGGGTGCATGACTTAGCAGCTTCGCTCAAGTTTTATGGCAAACTTGGAATTTATGAATCGTTTCGCTTGAACCACACCGATGGTACTTTGATGTTGGTGTACCTCCATGTTGGCGGCGATAGATTTATCGAGCTTTTCCCCGGAGGTGAGTCCCCCAAAGCGCTGTCGGGGAGTTTTATGCACCTCTGTTTGGTTTCAGATAGTATTCGTGAAGATGTCGAAAAATTGCGTTCACAAGGTATAAAAATAACTTCTGAAGTCAGTTTGGGACTCGATCATAATTTGCAAGCATGGTTGGCAGACCCAGATGGCAACCCGATAGAGTTAATGCAGTTATCTGAAGAATCACCACAGCGAAAAATAACTCGAGAAGCGCAGAAATAGCACGAAATTCGAGAGCTAAGATACAGATATTCAAATCCAAATTGCACAGCGCATTCAAAGCCTTGTTTCTCGAGTAAACTAAGCTCATGCCAAAGCTGTCTGAAATTTTTGATACCCTCGAGTAAATATGAATGATTCTTCCGTTCAATTATTAAATTACTTGTTGTCGTTTCCGTCTGAAACGGAATGGCTCGAGTTTAAGCATAATAACGATGATCCCGAACGAATTGCAAAGTATATCTCTGGATTGTCTAACTCGGCAGCTTTGCACATTCAACCTTTTGCATATGTTGTTTGGGGTGTTGAGGATGGTTTGCGCCAAATTGTTGGGACTTCTTTTCAACCCCGAACTGCTCGAGTTGGCAATCAGGCTTTGGAGTTGTGGTTGCAGGTTAGTTTAACTCCGCGTTTGGATTTTCGTTTTCTCGAGTTTGATGTAGTGGGCTTATCTGTGGTAATTCTTGAAATTCCTGCGGCTCGAGGCTCGCCAACGCGGTTCAATAAAGATAAAGAAGAATACATTCGGGTTGGAGAGAATTTAACCCAACTCAGTGCTTATCCCGAGAAAGAGCGCCGACTTTGGGAGTTGTTCAAGGTTGCAGATTTTGAAACCGATATTGCCCTGTCTGATTTGACTGCCGATGCTGTGCTTGGGTTGCTTGATTACTTTGAGTTTTTTAAGCGAATGCAGTTGCCTTTGCCTACTGAACGTGATTTGATTCTGCATCGCTTGACTGAAGAAGGGTTTTTGATTGAGCGCAATGGTTTTTTTTCGATCACCAATTGTGCGGCAATACTTTTTGCTCGAGACTTGAGTATTTTTAAGCGGCTAGAACGCAAAGCCTTGAGGGTAATTGTTTATCGTGGTCGCAGTAAGGTAGAAACAATTCGTGAACGTCAGATTCAATTGCGTGGCTATGCTTTAGACATTGACGATGCAGTGCGGTTTATTCAAGAACATCTGCCTTCAAATGAACAAATCGGTCAGGTTTTACGTGAAGAGGTTGGTTTGTATCCAGAGTTGGCTTTGCGTGAATTGTTGGTCAATGCCTTGATCCATCAAGATTTTGGGGTTGTTGGGGCTGGTGTTGTGATTGAAGTTTTTGAGGATCGAATTGAATTTGTCAATCCCGGTGCGCCTTTGATTGAACCAAATCGGTTTTTGGATCAACCTCCTCGTTCACGTAACGAAACGCTGGCAAGGTTAATGCGTCGGATGTATTTTTGTGAGGAACGTGGTTCGGGGATTGATAAAGTGATTTTTCAGGCTGAATTATTTCAATTGCCCCCACCAGACTTTCGTGTTTCTGGCGATAATACAGTGACTGTTTTGTTTGCACCGCGTTCTTTGTCAGGTATGTCTCGAGATGAAAAAATCAGGGCTTGTTATCAACATGCCAGCCTACTATGGGTGAGTGGTCAAAAAATGACCAATGCAACTGTTCGGGCAAGGTTTAAGATAGAAGAGCGAAATTATCCTTTGGCTTCAAAAATTATTAAGGAAACGCTCGAGAATGGTTTAGTAAAGTTGTCGAATCCTGAAGGTAAGTCAAAAAAAGAAATGAGTTATTTGCCTTTTTGGGCTTAGGTTTTGTGTAATGATGAGAATTTTCTTTTGAC
>JAYWHB010000740.1:0-5961 GCA_043777915.1 Deinococcales bacterium | reverse complement strand
ATAAAACCTGCTGGTTTTGACCAGTGTTTACAAAATTTGTGCTATGATTGTGCTAGCACTTTGAAAACGTTTAAGCCGAACAAGAATAACAACATTTTAAGTTCGGATTTTTGGTTCTATAAGCACACTTGGAGGTATTTATGTTGATCCAGAACGAGTTGTCAAAACCTCATCAGAACGATTCAAACATACTGCATTCTGCCTTAAATCCAATTCCGAAAGAGGTGGCTTATATCAGCCCAGACCCAAGCCAAAAAATGCCATTTGAATTTTTCTTGAACGCATTGCATACGAATGCAGCCATTATAGATAGGAGCGGCTGCGTTGTAGCGACCAACTCAGCTTGGAAACGATTCAACAAAATGGGGCGGGATGCTATTTGTGTTATCGGACAAAACTATTTTCAGTACCGCCTAAAAACCAGTGGTCAACACCCAATTCTTTCAGAGCAGTTTACCCAAGGGTTAGAGCGAATATATGCGGGATACGCCGAATCTTTTTCAGTCGAGTTACCATTTATAAGTGCCAAAAGATCATCACATATCACCATTCAGGCTAAGCGAATGCTTTTTGAAGACCAGAGCTTTATCTTGGTTCAATTTGAGGATAGGCTTCGTCAGATTACGGTACAAAATCAGGCAGTTAAATACCAAAAAGACTTAGGGATGCTACTCGAGAATCTACCTGATATTATTGCTCGTTTTGATCATCAATATCGGCATTTATATATTACCTCTAGCTATGAATTATGGTCTGGTTTATGCCAAGATCAACTGCTTAATCATACCTTGGCAGAAACTGGTGTCTCAAAACGGCTCATGGGTATATGGCAAACAGCGATTGCGGATGTTTTTCAAAGTGGTTTACCTAAAACCATTGAATTTGAAGTGCGACTTCATGGTGAAAAGTCTTACTTTGAATCAAGATTGATTCCAGAATTTAACGAAAACGAACTGATTCAGTCAGTTTTAACTTGTACTCGAGAAATCACTCAAAGTAAATATGCCCAAACCATGCTCGAAGCTCGAGAACGGCGCTTTCGGGCTTTGATTGAACATAGTGCCGAAGCGATTGCCTTATTTGATGTGACTGGTAAAATTCTTTATTGTAGCCCCTCAACCAGCCATATTTTGGGATTTGCACTTGACGAGTTTATTGGCTACGATTCAACTGATTTTATTCATCCAGATGATGTTGCCACGGCGCGGCTTGCTTTTCGGCATTCATTATCTCAACCCGGAATTGGCGTACCTACAGAAGTGCGGTTTTGTTGTCAGGATGGTTCATGGCGCTGGGTAGCGGGTACGTTTACCAATTTATTAGATGACCCTGATGTCGAAGCAATTATTGCCAATTACCGAGATGTCAGCACCAATCACCAACAAGCCGAACTGATCCAAAAACGCGAGCAGCAATACCGAACTTTAATCGAGAATTTACCAAATGCACTGGTGGCACAAGTTGACCTCGAGATGCGGTTTTCAATTGTTGGTGGGACACTGCTTAAAAGTTTGAATAAAGACAACCAAGATTTAGAAAACGCAACCCTCGAAGAGTATGAAACAAAACAATACTTTGATCTAGGCGCGGGGTTTTTTCAAAGAGCTTTTGCGGGTGAACAGGTTGAAGAAAAATTCCAGTACCACGATAAGATGGTCAAAGTAAGCATCATTCCAAATTATGACCTTAACCGAAAAATTGTCGGTGCGACCATTCTGGCATTTGATATTTCAGACATCTATGAAGCCCAGACTGCTTTACTTGAAAGCGAAGTTCGATTCCAAGCAGCTTTTGACCAAGCCGAAATTGGCATGGCAGTCTTAGACATGAATGGGCGTTGGCGGCGGGTCAATATGGCTTTTGCTACAATGCTTGGTTATACCTCTCAAGAATTACAAAACCTTTCGATTACGGCTATTTCGCATCCAGAGGAGTACCAAAGCGATATTGAACGTGGGCTTGAATTGCTTCAAGATGGGCAGCTTCAATATGAAAAACGCTATCTACACCACAATAAAAGTGTGGTCTGGGCAAGGGTGCATTTAACGGTTATCAATGACGGCACGACTCGGTATATGTTTAAGCAGATTGAAAATATCACCGAAGAAAAAAAGCGTGAGTTACAAATTCAGCAATTGAACCTTGAACTCGAGCAGCGTTTAGAGCGTATGAATGCCCTGCGTGAAATTGACACTGCTTTGGTCTCGAGTTTGGATTTGTCTTTAACCTTGGGTTTGGTGATTGAACAAATTCGTACACAGCTTGGCGCACAATCGGCGGCTATATTGTTGTATTACCCAGAGTCACTTAGTTTGCGCTATTTTGTCGGGCGCGGTTTTAAGACACAAATCGTTAAAGCCTCTTCGGTCAGGCTAGGACACCCTTTGAGTGGTCTGGTTGGTTTAGACCGCCTTGTGATGGTGATTCCAAATGTATCGGCTCGAGATATTTCGTTTGAATACCAAGATTTCTTACAAGCCGAAGGGCTTAATTCATACATAGGCTTACCGCTTTTAGCCAAAGGTGAACTGCTTGGGGTAATAGAAATTTATAATGGTTTGCCACTTGAGCCATCGGCTGAAATGATGGAATACCTAGGCATTCTAGCCAGCCAAGCAGCGTTGGCGATTGAAAATACCCGTGTGCTGCGAGCCTTGCAATACTCGAATACCGAACTTGCAATGGCATATGACGAAACGATTGAAGGCTGGTCGAGGGCGCTCGATTTACGTGACAAAGAAACCGAAGGACACAGCCGCCGAGTCACCGAGATGACCGTCCGTTTGGCTCGAGAAATGAATTTGCCTGAATCAGAAATTATCCATATGCGGCGTGGGGCTTTGCTGCATGACATTGGTAAAATGGGTGTGCCAGATGAAATTCTTTTGAAGCCGGGTAAATTGACCGATGAAGAATGGGTGATCATGCGTAAACATCCAGATTTTGCCCATGAATTGCTTGCCCCAATTGGTTTTTTAGGTTCAGCCCTAGATATTCCTTATGCACATCACGAAAAATGGGATGGAACAGGTTATCCACGCGGTTTGCGTGGGCAACGAATTCCGCTCTCGGCGCGAATCTTTGCCATTGTGGATGTCTGGGATGCCTTAAAGTCAGACCGCCCGTACCGCAAAGGTTGGTCTAGTCGGCGAATTATTGATCATATCTTAGAATCGTCTGGAACGCATTTTGACCCTAAAGTTGTCGAGGTTTTTCTAAAGTTGCTCGCTAAAGAAGAAGTTATATTTTTATCTGATTTGGTAGATTATTCAGCCGCGAGCCGCTAAATTTTAGTGGCTAAAAAGAGAATTTAGGCGCGAGGGTTCGAGATGTTTTTGCTTTGTTACGACGGCTTGTAACCGTTGGATTGATGCAAATAAAATGCGGTGTGATTTCTGCACACTGCATTTACCGAAAATAAGATATAGTGCTAGCACAAGCCAAGGCTTGCACAAATTACCAATGTTCAAAAGGAGATGCTTATGGAACACCATCAGTCCAGCGTCAATTCATTTCATATTCCCGAACAGCAAGGTTATTTCTCGAGAAATTCCATTGCCCAACTTGCGGTTGAACTCGAGGAACGTGGTTTAGAACCTCAAGGACATACCTTGCGAATTGTGCGACTGGCAGAATCAATCGGCAATATGCTCGAATTGCGAAGCGATAACATGGAAGCACTGATTCACGCTGCTTACTTGCATGATGTTGGCAAACTAATGTTACCCGAAAAAATTTTACTCAAACCAGATGCACTCGACCCGTCCGAATGGGACATGATTAAAACCCATTCGCGTTGGAGCGCTATTATTGCCGCCGCCTTACCCTCAGTCCACCCACGGGCTGTGGCGGCTGTGCTGCATCACCATGAGCGCTGGGATGGAACGGGCTACCCTTCGTATTTAAGTGGCGAACAAATCCCGATTGAATCAAGAGTTATTGCGGTTTGCGATGTCTACGACACACTGATTTCCAAACGCAGTTATAGCCGTGCTTGGTCGCCCCATAATGCCCTCGAGGAAATTCAGTCGCGGCGCGGTAATCATTTTGATCCAAAAGTAGTGGATGCTTTCTTGGAACGCGCTCTGGGCAAATTGACTTTAACAATTTAAGCATTTTAAGGAAACCTGTATGTCATCTCCAACCCCACAATTTGCGGCTTTGCGCTTTATGGCAGTGCAGTTGCTAATCCAAATAGCAACTTACGGCTATTATGCTTTTTTGGCACGTTGGCTCGAGCCGAACAATTTCTCAAAGTACATTGGTTTAACGGCTTGTGTATCGGTCTATATGGTCTTGGGGATTGCTGTGCAGCAAGCGGCTGCCCAACGAGCGGCTAGGCAGCAATCCATGACCATCTCGAGCCATCTGTTGTGGCTTGGCTTGGGCATCACCGCTTTGGCTGCGCCTGTTTTACAACACTTTGCCCAAATTCCTTGGGCTTGGGTTTTGGGTTTGGCGATTTGTACTCCGTTTTACATCGCACTTTCGGTTTGGCGAGGTGTACAACTTGCCCAAGCATCGGTCTATCTTGAATATAACTTTTTACTTGAACACGGCGCTAAAATTCTGCTGACCCTTTTACTCGGCTTGGTGGTCTCAAAGCCAGATGCGGCTGGTTTTGCGATTCCAATCTCGATTATTGTCGCCACCCTACATTCTCGCTTTTTACAGCCAACTGCTTTGGCGTTGGGGCGTGCAGCCAAAAGCAATCCTTTTTTACTCAGCACCTTTTTGCAGTTGCTCTCGAGTAACCTAGATGTGATTTTGGCACATGTGTTTTTACCACCCGCCCAAGCAACCATCTATGCACAGGCGGCGTTATTGGCTCGAGTGATGCTGTTTTTTGCAACTGCTTTGGTTCAAGCCCACACCAAACAACTAATTGCCCAAGCCCAATTTGCTAAACATTTGGCAATCTGGTTAATAGCGGCTGGAATAGGGTATTGGCTGGCAGTCGGGTTGTTTGGGCAACTGGTTTTAGGTCTGATGTACGGCGGTACAACCCAAAATACCTTAGAAGTTTGGGGGTTACTGGCTTTAGCTGCCACAATTCTAAGTTTGGGTGGGTTATATGTTCAGCAGCAACTCTTGCACGGGGCTAATCAAGCGGCTTGGCTGTGGGTGCTTTGTTTAAGTTTACAAACGGCTGGAATGCTCTTTTGGCATGACTCAGCCCTTACTTTGGGGGTTGTTCAATTGGTGGCTATTTTGTTTTGGTTGGGGTTCATTGGTTTGTATCAAGTCATTCAAGGTTCAAAAGGGAGTTTGTATGTCTTACGAAAAATTTTTGGCATGGCGTGATCAATTGCGTAAACGCCCAATTTTAAGCATTATCGTACCCACTTATAACGAAGAAATTCGTATTCTGCCGACCCTTGCCAGTATTGCCGTGGTGGTATCGGGTATCGAAGCCAATTGGGAATTGATTGTCGCAGACGATGGTAGCCGCGATGATACGTTGCGTTTGGTACAAGAACTTGGCTGGGCAAATCTTAAAGTTATTGCCCATGCCAATACAGGTAAAGGCGGGGCAGTACGTCGAGGGATGCTCGCGGCTCGAGGACAGTATTTTCTGTTTACCGATGCTGACAACAGCACACCTATCGAAGAACTACCTAAATTTCTGGCGGCGGTACAACAAAAAGCCGATATTGTGATTGGTTCTCGGGCTTTTGAAGGGGCAAATGAAGAAAATAAAAGCCTGATTCGCACTTTGGGTTCTCGAGTCATCAGAGCTTTGGCTCAATTTGGCTTGGGTTTACCGATCAAAGATACCCAATGCGGTTTTAAGCTCTTTCGGCGCAACGCTGCTTTGCGCTTATGTGCTTTACAGCGTATGGAAGGTTTTTCTTTTGACCTTGAATGGTTGTATTTGGCTCGCAAACACAGTTTTCGGGTCATGGAACTACCAGTGCGTTGGTTTGATGCTCCGGGCAGTAAAGTACAGGGCTTACGTGA
>JAYWHB010000739.1:0-2156 GCA_043777915.1 Deinococcales bacterium | reverse complement strand
AAACCCTGCGTCAGCAACATGGTGTCAGTGTCGCTGTTCTCGAAGCCCTAGTCGAAGAGCTTTTAAGTACCGCCGAAGCCTACACCCAAAAACTCGAGCAGTTGCTACGCAATGAACCAGAAAATGAACCCAAGGTTAATCGTGCCAACAAACCACGCAGTTTTTGGCGAACCATGTACGAATTGGTATTTCATCCCAGTCGTGGCACGAAAAGCACAGGAGGTAAAGCATGAGTGCCGTTATACAAGCCCTAGAAATGATTAATCAGACACGAAAAGACATGGGATTAAACGCCTTACAAACCGATCATCGTTTGACTCGAGGGGCGTTGTACTGGTCTGCTTTATGTCAAGGTAAAACCGCTTGGCGCACAAGTTTCTCAGACCTCGCCCCGTGGAGTGCCATAGAAAGCGCCCCGCTCGAGTATCAAGAAACTTGGATACTGGTTAGCACCACCGCCCCCAATGTCGAAGCCAGTGTTGGACAATGGTTTCTACAAGGCAAAGAACGCCGTTGTTTAACCGAACTTAGTCATATTGGATTAGCCCTGCATCAAGCCAAGCAATGGCACTGGGTCATTTACACCGCTAATCCAATCTGCCACAAAAAAATCTGGTGGTAAAAGCCCTCAAGCCTAGTAAAAAGGAGAACAACCATGTTATCTACTAAACCCACAACTTACGCCCCTTGGCTTGCATTCTTTCGCTTGGAATGCGTCCGTGCAGCCCTAAGTCTCGAGCAAAGCCGTACCCTCGAAGCCCGTATTCTTGGAGTTGTTCAATCAGATGTTTTACCCCAAACGCTTCGTCAAGTTTTGATGGGAGCGCCAGTTCTTGAAGTGCCGTGGATTGCCAGTGGATACGGTATTGAAGCGGCTGCCGCAGGATTTGAAGTGACTGCCCTAACTGCACTCTTGGCTGGGCAAGTGCTACAACTCGAGCATACTGGAATTATCTCGCCCAGTGTTCGAGCCAGTCTCGAGTATAGCCTTGGTGAGTTACTACCGAATACCGCACCAATGGCACAAGCGGCGGCTCGAGGGCGACTACGAGCTGTGATAGACTGCCTTCCTAATGGAATCAAAGCCTAGGGGGTTTATATGGCAGTCTTTATAGCCGCATTAGGGAATAACCCAGCCGCAGTTTTACCTGGAGTTCGTTGGGCAAATGAACAAGAAAAGCTTGAGAAAATCTTTTTTTTGCGCGAACCTGGTGATTCCATAATTGATCAAACTCGACAAACTGCTCTCAAGGTGTTACTTGAGAAGCAGCTTTGGATAGAAGTCGTTTTTCTTGACCAATCAGACCTTATAGAACCCTTTAGTCAAAAAACGTATGTAGACATCACTGGCGGTACAAAATTAGGCAAATTGCAAGCCTTGCGTTTAGGTGGAAGTGACACAATTGTCACAAGTACACAAATTGGTATTTCAAGCGTTGAATTGCAGATTTTAGAAGGTTCTGAAGCACAAAAGTATACCCTACCTGGTATAGAAACCGAAGAATTCATTGAACTCTACGTTAAACCAATAAATCAGGTCACAATTATTCAAGAAAATCAATTAACTAGGGAACAACTCCAAGGCTATCGACTAACTCCAAAACCCAATGTGTTGATTGATTTTGTGGGCAGAAAAGCTGCTGTATTTTTGCAGGGTACACGGCTTTTTTTAGATGAACTCGAACCTGGTTTTAAGAATGATAAGCCACGTAGTCAAGGCGACCTCAGCGTACAAATTAAACGTCTAGCCGATATATGCGAACAGTTAGGAAGTAATTTAGCAACGCCAGTATACCGAGCCTTTGACAGATCCAAAGCTCAGAGAAATGCAGCCAAAAAAACAGTTGTTGAAGATGCTGATGGCATTTGGTGGGAAGCGACGACAGGTCAAAAGTTTGTAGATGCAGCACAAAGACAACGTTCTAAACAAGAAGCATACCCAGAATCAAAACCGCCAATGCAATTATTAAAAAAACAAGGACGCATTTATGCGTGTTTAGTCAGCGAACAAGTTATGCCAGCAATGATTTCTTTGAAATACCTTGAGCAAGAGCCAATTGCACAGGTTTACGGATTCTCAAGTAACCAGCAAACTCCTCAGCTTGGTAGGTTTAGAAAAGTTCTTGAACAGCGCAATATCCCTGTTGCTGTTTTAA
>JAYWHB010000738.1:0-2157 GCA_043777915.1 Deinococcales bacterium | reverse complement strand
AGCACTCGAGTTGATTGAGGCAATGGGTGATGATGTACTCGAGAAAGACGTTGTACGGCTATCGCCGTTAAAGTGGTCTCACATCCAGTTGCTTGGGCGTTACGACTTCACCATGTCGCCTGATGTGACAGGTGGGGATTTAAGACCTCTGCGTGATCCGAATGCTTTCATTGGTCTTGAGGATGAATTCTAAACTGTAGCTAAAGCTACTAACCCGATTTCAAAAAGTTACTCTACCCGAAGGCTTTAGTAACAGACGAAAAGCAATAATCAACTGATAAAATCAATGCCGATAAAACCACTCGACAAAATCAGCTTCGAGTGGCAACAATAAATCCAAACACTGCCGATCATGCCCAGCCACAAACCCCGCTTGCTTTGCCGAAAAATATGGACGTTCCTCAACTCGAGTTAATAGCTGCCCTAAACGCTCTAATTCAGCCGTCAAATGCTCGAGCATGGTATCCCCTTCGGTTGAACTTTCAAGCATGGCAGTCACTAAAGTACGTCCATCGCCATATTCAAGTTTACCTTCGGGTCCACGAGCCAGTAATAACGCTAGAATCCCCGAGTACGTTGAGGTCACCCCTTGCTCAAGCGCAAATGCCACACGAGCTTCAAGGATCGTGAGCCGCACCCGTACTTCAAGCCATGTGCCTTGTTGCAGAACTTGAATTCGAGCGTCCGTTCCCTCGAGCATCTGCGCTTCATGCTGAATTCGTTGTCGCGTGGCATTGGCTAAATTTATTTCACCACAATCAAGCAAGGTAATCGCCCAGCCATGCAGTAATTCTGGTTTGGCATTCCAACCACCAAGCAATAGGGTTTCAACCAAACCCAGCGCTCGAGGCGGGACTTTAGCTTGTCGGAACGGTTTAATCGTGTCTGGCTCGAAATTTTGCTCAGATGCCCAGTCCTGCCAGGTGCTTTCCATACCCATAGATGAGGTGACTGTTAAAGCACTGGCATCAATCAAGTACCAAGGCATGGTTAGCAGTGGTCTGATTTGCTCGAAATGCTGTAATTCGATTGGATTGGTCGCAACCAAGTACAAGGTCGTGACCTGATCAGATTCAATGAAATACGCATCTTGGTTACTTGCTTGGTACTCAACCACCCAAGCACTGATGATTGAATCACTTGCGATTCGCACTGGGAAATTTGCCAGCGCATGATCTCGAGTGATCGAAAAATGCCAAGCCATTTGATTCCAGGCAAAAGAACGCATGGGGAAATTATACTTGAAAAGCCAGTCTTAATTATATTCGGTGATCATTGTTGTGCTTTAGACACCCCCAACTCGAGTTTATGTATGAGCCTGTCTGTAGAGTAAACTTCCAAAATCGGCTTAGTGAGCCGAATCACTATTTGCCTGATTTTTGTTTTTCAGAAAAAACTATTTCTTCGACGATAAAAAATTAACTTCTTTCTAAATTGACTACTCCCAGCAATTTAATTATGGATTGTTAGGTTTGAAAGTTTCAGGCTTGAAAGTTTTTAAGTGTTTTGCAAACTATGCTGTCAAGCACGGATAGTTGCAGTTCAATAAATTGTGACCTTGGTTACTAAGCCGATTTTGGAAGTTTACTCTACAGACAGGCTATGTTGTCAGGCTTATCACCAGAGGGTTGATGAAATATGAGCTGAATGTGATGAAAGTCGCCCGTTTGGTTCTTATAGGACTGGGAGTCAGCAATGACTTGTGGCTCGACCTTGTTGGGGTGTGACAACCCTAAAAACGAAAAGTCTCAATACAGTTAAAACAGCACTGTGATACACAATGTATTTTTATGAAGATGTGATTTCCTGAAACTAGGGTTTTCACCCTCGAATTTCAACAATTTGGTTATTTTTCATATTTCATTGCGTCTGGCACTCAAAATGCGTACACCTCGAGACAAATACTTCTTCTTTGATAATGCGGATTACAAATAATTGAGACTTTCCACACTTACGGTTGTCGCACCCCCTAACAGTGAATTGGCAGTTTCGCACTGAAGATGCTCGAGTTAAACTGAAACGGCTGTATCCAAAATGGGTAAATTCAAGTTAAGAAGGTACTACCTTAACCCCCTCGAGGCAGTGGTGAGAATGCCGCCAATCAGCAGCCCCATTGAAGTCCATATCGAAAATTTATCTTTAGGATAGAATTGAACC
>JAYWHB010000737.1:0-5964 GCA_043777915.1 Deinococcales bacterium | reverse complement strand
TTAATGTCGCTTCCTCGAGTGTGTTGCTAGGCAATGGCGACGGTACGTTCCAAGCTAGGTCGGATTACACCACGGGTTCGAGTCCTTATTCTGTGACTGTGGCTGATGTCAACGGCGATGCTAAACTCGACATCATCACTGCAAACGGTGATGGTAAATCCTCGAGTGTCCTCTTAGGGAATAGTACCTATGGTACTTTTCAAGCTAAAACGGATAGCACCACGGGTGCAAATCCTGCTTCTGTGGCTGTGGCTGATGTCAATGGTGATGCTAAACTTGACATCATCACGGCAAACGAGTCTGGTAATTCCTCGAGTGTACTCTTGGGTAATGGCAATGGTTCGTTCCAAGCTAAAACAGATTATAGTACAGGTGCAAGACCTTATTCTGTGGCTTTAGCTGATGTCAATGGTGATGGCAAACTCGATATTATTACTGCAAACTATGATGGTAACTCCTCGAGTGTTCTACTTGGCAATGGCAATGGTACATTTTTAGCCAAAACAGATTATAGTACAGGTGCAATTCCTCGTTCTGTGGCTGTGGCTGATGTCAATGGGGATACCAAACTTGATATTATTACTGCCAACCAGTCTGGTAATTCCTCGAGTGTGCTACTTGGCAATGGCAATGGTACGTTCCAAAATAGACTGAATTACACCACGGGTTCGACTCCTTATTCTGTGGCTGTAGCTGATATGAATGGGGATGGTAAACTCGACATCATCACCGCAAATTATGATGTCAATTCCTCGAGTGTTCTCTTAGGCAATGGCAATGGTACATTCCAAGCTAAAATGGATAGCACTACAGGTACAAATCCTGCTTCTGTGGCTGTAGCTGATGTCAATGGTGATGCCAAACTTGACATTATTACCGCAAACCAGTCTGGTAATTCCTCGAGTGTACTATTGGGTAATGGCAATGGTTCGTTCCAAGCTAAAATGGATAGCACCACGGGTGCAAATCCTTATTCTGTGGCTGTAGCTGATGTTAATGGGGATACCAAACTTGATATTATTACCGCAAACTATGGCAATAGTACCTCGAGTGTGTTGCTCGGCAATGGCAATGGTACATTCCAAGCTAAAACTGATAGCACCACGGGTTCGGGTCCTGTTTCTGTAACTGTAGCTGATATGAATGGTGATGGTAAGCTCGATATTATTACCGCAAATAATGGTGGTAATTCCTCGAGTGTGCTGCTGAACCGTTAGCCTCAACTTCTCGAGAAACAAGTTTTCAAAGTTTAAGTTAGGCAGGCTTCAAGGCGAAGTTAATCTGCCAGCAATCACGGCTCGAGATGCCCCTGTGGTGTGTGGCAAGGTATTTTGCCAACCCTGAAAAGCGTAATACCCTAAAAGCGCGAAAGCGGCAGCTTCTCGAGTCGCACTGGTAAAGCCATATTCTCCAAATTTAGAATCCTCGAGTTTTAAGACTGGCACGTTTAAGCTCGAGGTGATTTGCTGCATCAAAACAGTATTGGCAGTTCCACCACCCGCGACTAAAATCTCGTCTAAGCCATGTGGAATCACAAAGCGTTGATATTGGTCGGCAATTGTAGATGCAGTTAATGCCGTCACATTCGCCACAATATCTTTGGGCGACAACTCAAAAACACTAGGTAATTTCTCGAGTGTCCAGTATTCGCGCCCAGTGCTTTTAGGCGGCGCAAGTTCTAAGTACGGGTTTTGTTGCCACAGTTCTAACAGCTTCGGCTCGAGTTTGCCCGAAGCGGCAATTTTTCCACCTTCATCGAAGCGCTGCCCAAGTCGGTTCATGGTTTCGTCTATCAAGCAATTGGCGGGTCCGGTGTCAAATGCCAGCACACCGTCAGCATCTAGCCCGGGCAGATAGGTCAGGTTAGAAATTCCACCCAGATTATGGACAGCACGGTTTACCCCAGCTTCGGCAAAAAAAACGCGGTCTGCAAATGGCACAAGCGGTGCGCCTTGCCCACCTGCCACAAGGTCGGCACTACGAAAATCTGAAATCACGGGTTTACCAGTATTAAGTGCCAAAAAAGCAGGGTCGCCAATTTGTAAGGTACTACGAACCGTCCAGTTCCGTGCCTCATCCAAACGTGGAATGTGATAAACCGTTTGTCCGTGACTGGCAATCAGGTCAGCATCTCGAGCCAAGTCTTTAGCCACCAAAGCATAAAATTCGCCTAGCGCAAAAGATAATTGCGTTAGACTCGAGACTCCGATTTTATCCTGCATGGCTTCAAGTACCCACAGGCGCAAATCGTCTGGGTACGGAGTGTACTGGTGTTCACTGACCTTAGCCCGAGGCATGGCTAACTCGAGACTTGGGGCTTGACCACCTACGCCAAGGGCTGGGAACTTAGGAAGCTCGAGTAGGACGCAATCCACACCGTCGGCGCTCGTGCCGCTCATCATGCCTAAAATTCGAGGGGCGCGTTTCATGGTTGTCCTTGATAATCAGGAGACATATTCACTTAGTTTATAGGGTAAACTAACCAGTTATGAAAGCCTTGATTGCCATGTTGCTCGTCGTGGTCTTAGCGGTGGCGGCTGCCCAAGTCGCTCCGACTGACCCGCCCGTGCCAGCCGCCCCAACGCAACCCGTCCCAGACCCTGTTGTGCCACCAGAACCGCCTCCGCCAGAACCAAGTTTGCCAGCCCCAGTTCCAGCCCCAGCCAATCCAACCCAACCCGCCGCGCCGACCCAACAACCAACTGCCCCCGCCCAACCGCTTAAGCCTGTTCCAACTCCAAAACCAGTGGCAAAACCGCCAGCCAAGCCCGTGGCGGTTAAACCCGCGCCTAAACCAGTAGCAACTTTGCCACTCGAGTTGCGTTTAGAGACCACCGAAGTCGAAATTCGCGGTGGCGAGCTTCGCAATGTCTTGATTGTGCGCTCCTTTAAGTTGCCCAATAAAAGCGTAACCCTAAGCCGTAAAAACCAAAAGCCATCGGTTGGACTCGAGACAGCCATCCAAAACATTTGGCGTGGTTTAGCCAGAAATTCTGCCGATGCCGTCTGGGTTTTTGAGAAAAGCAGCAAAACTTGGATTGCCACCCAGCAAAGTGCATGGACAGTGGACACCAAACTCAGTCGGGCATTTGTTCTCGAGGCACTTAAATACAATAAACCGAGCGCTCGGATTGTGGTGCAACGCAGCAACCCCAAGCGCAACTTAGCAGATTGGCACAAAGCGGGTATTCGTTATCATTTTGGTGGCGGCGAAAGTTATTTTCGCGGTAGCTCGAGTTTTCGCATGACCAACATTGTGGCTGGTGCAAGGCAAATAGATAACATCACGATTGCTTCTGGTGCAAATTTTAATTTTAACCGTGATGTTGGTATTTCCAGAGAACTTGGTTTTGTAGATGGATACATCATCAAAGGCGGAATTTTAGAAAAAGACATTGGTGGCGGAATTTGTCAAGTCAGCACCACCGTCTGGCGAGCCGCTTATAACGCTGGTTTACCGATTGTGCAACGCAATTTTCATTCGTACCGTGTCTCTTATTATGACCCTCCGGGTTTTGAAGCTACGGTCTTTTCGCCGTACAAGAACCTGATTTTTAAGAATGACACTGGCACACCACTGTTTGTTCAAGTGACTTGGTATCTACGCAGCCAAAAACTCGAGATGCACTTTTTTGGACGCAAACCAGACCGTAAAGTCAGCATTTCCGAGGGCTATATTTATAATGTCCGCCAACCACCCGCACCACGCTTTGTGGCAGACCCAGAAATTAAATTTGGACGTGCCAAACGCTTGTCTGGTGCAGAACGAGGCATGAATGTCCGCATTAACCGCGTGGTAAGTTATAACACTGGCGCAGTTGCCCGTGACACGACTTTTAGTTCTTATGTGCCTTGGGGTGAACTCTGGGCGGTTAATCCCAACGATGCTCGAGTCCGCAGGAATATTAGTGTTCCCAATGCCATGAGCCTTCCAAGCATACCCAATGCAACTGCCTCGAGTACCCCAAGCCCATTAACTTTAATTACCGCCGCACAATTGCCGACTTTAAGCAAACCCGCCGTTGGTGGCGCACCAGAACTGCGCTAAGGTGTAAAGTGGAACTTGTTAGCAATAGAATGAACCAACAAAATTTAGAGATTCATTTATCGGGTAACGCAAAAATCAGAGGTCATGGCAAGGTGCTTGCCATGACCTCTGAACACCTGTTGTATTTACTAACTTATCTGGCTGTCAATAAAACTTGGGTAAGACGCAATGAATTAAGTTCGCTACTGTACCCAGAAGTGCTTCCAAGTGTTGGAAAAACACGCTTGCGTCAACTGATTCAACGTATCAAAGCGCATGGAATTGCGCCTAATCTCGAGGTCATGCCAGAGCAATTGCGCTGGCTATCTGGCAGCGATATTCATCATTTTCGTGAGGCTTGTCAGCGCCAAAACTGGCAAATTGCTTTTGAGAATTATCACGGCTTATTGCTGCAAAGTCTCGAGCCATCAGATACTGCCTTGGGCGAGTGGCTCGAGCAAGAACGCAGAAGTCTGGAACGCGAGTGGTGTGAAGTTACATTGAACTACGCCAAAGCGCTTGAAGCCAAACAAGATTA
This sequence comes from Deinococcales bacterium, assembly GCA_043777915.1. GTDB lineage: Bacteria > Deinococcota > Deinococci > Deinococcales > JAAFIG01 > JAAFIG01. The sequence goes on along the minus strand of JAYWHB010000737.1, from coordinate 1,399 downwards.
TACAGCCGTTGTGGATATTCTTGAAAAAGTTTTGGAAAAAGACCTTTTTGCCGAAGATGTTTTAATTGTGTATTTGCGAAACGCCACTTTTGCAGGTCGTCATGAACGGGCTTTAGGGATGTACACTAAATTTAATCAGCGTTTACAAGATGAAGTAGGAATGTCTTTGCATCCAAATACCTTAGAAGCCTTTAAGCTCTTTCGACAAACCATTATTGAGAATCAAGACCTTGTTCCTCGAGGATATGATTTAACAACCAATCTACTTTTAGGACGAGAAAAAGAATTTCGATTACTTCAAGGTTTACTAACCAGTAAAAAATACCCAATTGTCAATGTGGTTGGTCTGGGCGGCATGGGCAAAACCCGTCTGGTTGTTGAAGTTATCCAAACATATTCGGAAAGAGTCGTTTTTATCAATTGTTTGATACTTCATACCGAGCAATCGCTTGAAAAACACATCGCCAGCAGTTTAGGTGTGGAATTAGATAGAAAATTAACGCCTAGTCAGGGTTTATCTCGAGTTCTGGAACAGCAGTCGTTGTTGTTGGTCTTAGACAACATCGAACACATCTTGGAAGCTGTACGATTGGTCATCCAGGCTTTAGCAAAACTGGTCAATATCCGTTTTTTACTCACTTCGCGCAACCGCCTTGGGATTAGCCAAGAATTTGTTTTGGAACTCGATGGCTTGGTATGTCAAGACTCGAGTTTAGCCGTCAGTCCAGCCGCCCAAGTTTTTAGGCAGCTACTACAAATGCAGCCTAGTTCTGTACAACTCAATCATCAAAATCAACAAGACATTGAAGCCATTGTTCAGTGTCTAGCTGGTGTTCCACTTGCAATAGAATTAGCCGTGGCTTGGACTCGGCTAAGACCACTTTCCGAAATTTTACTGGAGTTGCAGCACAGTCTTGATTTTTTAGCCGATGGATTGTCTGGTATTACCGAACGCCACAATGGAATGCGGGCTATTTTTGAACAAACTTGGGACTTACTTGACGCACCACTACAAGTTGTTTTACAACGTTTATCGGTTTTTGTAGGCAGTATAGATAGGGATTTTGCACTACAAATAACCCAAGGACATGACAAAGACCTACTGCGGCTTCTTGACTGTGGTGTACTAAAGCGAAGCATGGGACAAGTCAATCGTTTTGAATTACATCCAATTATTGGTGATTATGTTAAAGAAAAGCTAAAGCAGCAACCCAATGATGAAAAAGCAACCTATGAACGACTGCTTTCATTGGCTGTGCGAATTACCTCGGAATATGGATCAATGGCACATATCCGTTCAGTGCAAATATTACGGCAGGAATACCCAACTATTTGTGCTGCAAAAACATGGGCATTAGAAAACCAAGCCATCGAAGACGCGCTCAAAATCGGAACAGAA
>JAYWHB010000736.1:0-2159 GCA_043777915.1 Deinococcales bacterium | reverse complement strand
AGGCACGCTCGGCTTTTTTGCAAGGCAGACCACTCGAGTTGACGGTTGCCGAATTCGAGTTGCTAGAGCGTTTGCTCAGCCATCCAAATCGGGTTTTTAAGCGCAGTGAATTGGTCGAGATTACCAGTGCTGAACGCGAAACCATGGAGCGCACAGTTGACACCCACATCAAGAATTTACGCAAAAAAATTGGTTTGCCGCACCACTTAGAAACAGTCTACGGTGTAGGCTATCGCTATGGGCTTTAAGCAACGTCCGCTACCACTTTGGGCGCAACTGGCACTGCTGATGAGTACCGTACTGATTGTGATTGTGCTGGGTGGCTCGGTGGTGTATGAAACCTATTGGAGTCAAGTTTTGCAACAGGTATCACCCCAAGTTGCTGTGGCAATCGAAAAAGTGCGACCTTCGCTCAATTCATTACTGGTTGGTAATCGTTTGCGGTTCAGTCCTGGCTTGATTAGTTTTTTGTTCAGTCTTGGGGTGATTATCTTTTTTAGCGTGCTGATTTCAAAACGCATCCTCAAACCCATCGAAGCGCTTGAAGGTAGTCTCAATGCCATTGCTGGTGAGCCGACAAAAATTGCCCGAGGACAATTTGCTGAGGTTTTAGAAGGTGTAGCTGCCCTAGCCGCCAAACTCGAACATAGCGAAAACGCCAGACGCATCGCCAACGCTGCCATTGCCCATGAGCTTCGCACGCCCTTGACGGTTTTACGCGCTCGAGTCGAGAGCCTAGAATTTGGGGTGTATCCACTCGAACTACACGAAATCGGCAAACTCCATTCGTCGCTTGACTTGCTCGAGCATTTAATCGAAGACCTACAAACCCTCAGTCTTGCCGACGCAGGTGAGCTTCGGCTCGAGTTCCAAGAACTTGAACTCACCCAGTTAATCCGCGAGGTTTGTCTTGAACTCCAAAGCAATGTCCAAATTATTGCCCCACAAAGCATTCAAGCCAGACTTGACCCGAAACGTATTCGTCAAGTGCTGTACAACCTACTCGAGAATGCAGGGCGTTACACCCCCAAAGATTCAATCATAGAAATTCATCTCGAGTCCAACAGCACCCATTTGCACATACGCATTATAGATAATGGCACAGGCGTACCAGACAACGAACTCGAGAAACTATTTACCCCATTTTACCGCCTAGAACCAAGCCGCTCGAGAGAACACGGTGGGAGTGGACTCGGATTAGCTGTGGTACAGGCAATTATCACCGCGCATGGTGGGAGCGTGAAAGCAGGACGCGCCATTTCGGGTGGTCTCGAGATTCAGATTAAATTGCCTCTTAACGCCCGTGACAATGCTTAAAATTTTTTCCACTCCCGCACGGACAGGGTTCGTTGCGTCCAACTTTTTTCGCGTCGCGCCGAAATGGAGTGGAATCACCCATCGGAAACGAAAAGTTGCCAATAAAGTTATCTTCAAAACTCGAGCTTGGTTTATACGACTTTAAGTAGTCTCGAGCGATTTTTTTGATTATCTCGAGTGCTTTGATATTATCTTTTGCTGATTTATTCTCAAATTGCTCAATAGTATGCAAGTAGGCTTCATGTATATTTGTTGCTTCAGATGGCTCTAAGTCAAATTGTTCTACTTCATCGGTTCTGATCATCTGCGAAAAAAGAAGCATTCCATAACGACTTTTTTCTTCTTCCTTCGAGTACACCAAATACTGTAATGCCTCTTTATCCAAAACAAAAGCCCTTGCAAAACCACGCAACCAAGTTACAGTCTGGGCGACACTCCCATCGCAACGAATCGGGATTGTTTGATTCTGTAAATGCTGTGGCACTGCCAAATGATTGTAATAGGCAAAGGTCAAACCAATGATTTCCGTGGCTTGTTCGGCATTCAAATTCAGACTTTCTTCGGTCAAAGCCATCATTATCCACTGGGTTGGATTGACGGGTTTTGATAAGCAAGTCACACCGTGCAGAAAACCATCCAAGCCAACCAAATCAAAACTTTTTTCAGTCTTAAAGCGCTGCAAATGCGTCTCGAGTTTCTGAATATCAGCAGTTGTCATTTCATCCAATAAGTTCACATTGGTAGTTTCGCATGAATTAAAAGCACTTTCAAATGCTTTCGACTGGCACTGGCACTCGAGCAAGCAGTTCTTTAACCAATCCTTCGGCGGTCACGCCACGCAG
>JAYWHB010000735.1:0-2160 GCA_043777915.1 Deinococcales bacterium | reverse complement strand
GAACCCTCGAGAAAGGCAGCAATACCATTTGGGGCAAACGATGCCATAAAGCCCAAAATACTGTGTCCAGTGCCGTATAAATTATGAATTGCATCGTCGGGGTCGGCAAGCAGTGGAAACGGTGGGTTTTGTTGCCCAACCCGAGCGCGTAAACCTTCTAAACTCGAGCCAAAGACCCCAATCACTTGTATACCTAATTTTTCAAGGCGTGGATAGGCTTCGATCAGATGATGCACTCGTAAGTTGCAAAATGGGCAACCTGCATGGCGAAAAAAAGTCAGTAAAGTGCGTTTACCACGTAAACTGCCCAAGGAAACACTCGAGCCGTCTAAGGTTGGTAAAGTAAAAGCTGGGGCCAAATCGGTTTTGGCTAAGCGCTTGTACTTTCGCAGCAAACCACGTTGAGCCGCACTTGGTTCAATAAAGCCAATGCTTTCAAGTTGGTTAATGCCACGAATCAGTTCATCCCAAGGCAGTACCGCATTGATTGCCACAGCCGCCAAATTAGAATTGCCGTCTATGGCGTTTAGTAAATTCCAATCGGCTGGCATTAAACTTCTTAGCGTACTCGAGAAATCCCCGACTCGTTCAGCAATGTTGTAAATCGTGTCTGGGGTGACATCGGGCAGTATGATGCGGCTCAGTTCATCGGTGCGTCGTGCCACTTCAAGCATCACTGTTTCAAGATTTAAGCCAGATTCTAGGGTGCTGGGCGGTTCACCATGACTAAATTCAAACGTACCAACCTGTAATTGCCAAAGCAACAACAAACCAGTCTCGAGCCGCCAACGCAAACATTGCTCGAGTTTTTCACGCCCAATCGCGTTTAGCACTTGCGGATTCTTACTTTGGGTCAACGCTGCCCCAAGCGAACCGACAACTTGGGCTGAAACCCCAAATTTTAAGAGTACATCGGCTAATTTTGGTACGCTCCGCCCAGATACACCGACCACCCGACCATCGCGCAATGCCAGTTTTAACTCGAGGTTTGGATTACTTGGGGCAAAACGCAGCACCCCAGTTTTTTTACCACTTGAAACCAGTTGCAGAACTTCAGAAATACCCAGAACCTCGAGCGTACCTGTAAATGTTTGTGTTGTTACACTGCTCATACTTGAGTGTACCTTGTGATTTTGCATTGCTTGGTCATGTTGCCAACATCATTCATACTTTGTATACGCAACCCAAAGCAATTTGGATCATTTAGACTGTACTCATGAGTCTATTTGCCCCCAATGCCCCACTTGCCGAGCGAATGCGCCCCCGTACACTCGAGGAGGTTGTTGGACAACCGCATTTAACTGCCCCAAACAAACCTTTGCGCCTAATGCTTGAACGCGGGCAACTCTCGAGCCTGATTCTTTGGGGTGGACCGGGTTGCGGTAAAACCACGTTGGCACGTTTAATCTCGAGTTTAACCAATGCCCAATTTGTGGGATTATCGGCTGTCAGTGCTGGCGTTAAAGACGTGCGCGATGTTGTGACCCATGCCGAAACCGCCAGAGGTTTTGGACAACGCACCGTATTATTTTTAGATGAAATTCACCGCTTTAACAAAGCCCAACAAGATGCGCTGTTGCCTCATGTTGAATCTGGGTTACTCATTTTAATCGGTGCTACAACAGAAAATCCGAGTTTTGAAGTCAACCCTGCTTTGCGCTCGAGAACCCGAATCTTAAAACTCGAGCCGATTCCAGCGATGCAAATACTGGGCTTGCTGCAAAAAGCACTCTCTGACTCTCGAGGGCTACCGAATGTAACAGCCGACTTGGACGCACTCGAGGCACTATCCCGTGCCGTGGATGGCGATGCCCGTAAAGCCCTGACTGCCCTTGAGGTGGCTGCCCAAACTGGCGAACACCTCACCCTCGAGATGGTGCGTGAAGCCTTGGGCGCTCAGACACCCGCGATGGACAAAAATGGTGAGGATTTTTATAACCTGATTAGCGCACTGCATAAATCGGTCAGAGCCTCCCATGTGGATGCAAGCCTGTACTGGTTAGCCCGAATGATTGCAGGTGGCGCAGACAGCCTCTATGTGGCACGGCGCTTGGTGCGAATGGCATCCGAGGACATTGGACTTGCCGACCCCGTGGCGCTTCGTCTGGCAATTGCAGCCCGTGACAGTGCCGAGTTTTTGGGCAGTCCAGAAGGGGATTT